>JBGSRE010000656.1:0-4812 GCA_041737755.1 Oligoflexus sp. | reverse complement strand
TGCAACCGCTTCCCTGGCCCAGAATGAACCTGTGACGCCGCTTTCGAGTCTCGTCACCAAAACCACCAATGGCTTCATTCCTGCCGGTCGCTGGAAGCTTGGTCCGCAGAGCGAATACGGGGTGACCGATGCAGCAGCCGTCGGTGTCGAGCTATCGTCTTTGTTTGCCGGGGCCACGAATATTTATGGACGCGGCAAAATCTGGCAAGCAGGCCGACAGAGCCTTACTCTGGGTGTGGATCTGGTGCATATGGATCGCGACACCCTGCTCTGGGGAGCGCAAAGAAATAATTTTGCCGAATTGAATGTGACGGGTGTTCATCCCCGGCTTGTGTTCAGTCACGCCGTTTCCAGCCGATTGATTGTGCACAGCTCTTGGGAAGGCGGGAGCGGCCGCGGTGAAGTGAAATTATCTGAATCAGGCAAGCGCAAGCTTTGGCAGCAAAAATATCCTCAAGGTGACTACGATTCGCGTACTGCCGATGGTCGCCCCACGGAGGCGGATGGCAGCCGCGTGCAGGAAAACTATAGCATCACGCACCGCTCCTTGCTTTTGCAGTCCCTGTTGGGATTGGCTCAGGAGCGTTTTGAAGTCACGGGAGAGATTCAACGTTCGCCGACCGAAACCTTGGTCTTGGCTGCCCATGTCGCCCGTTTTGATCTGGCCGATTTGCGGGCGCAGCGTTTCGGTTGCAGCCTTTCCCAACAATGGAAGGGACCGGTGATTGGGTTTCGCCTCGGTGTTGGGCTCTTGTATCAGGTGGTCAGCGGCCGCGACTTGGATGATGAAAAGATTAACGATGGACGATTTCTGCCCTCGGCCGACCTGGATTTTTTCGTGATGCTTTAAGATTGTGCCGCTTCGATTTTGGCTTGCATTCTTGACGGGTTCAGGCTAAATCAGGGGCCTCATAGAACAGGAAGAAGAAATGAAAAAGCTTTCCTCGAAACAAATAAGCTATCTCCGCGGCCAAGCCCACCACCTGAATCCCGTGGTCATAGTAGGCCAATACGGCGTCACTGAGGCTGTATTGAAAGAAATGGACACAACCTTAAAGCACCACGAGCTGATCAAGGTCCAAATTCGCTGCGATGATCAAGCCGAATTGACTGAAACAATGGCACGCATCTCCGGCGGCGTCAAAGCAACGCTGGTTCAGGTCATTGGTCACAAGGCCGTGCTTTACCGAGCCAGCCCAGAAAAAAAGATTAAATTGCCAGTTTAAGCGGGGAACAGAACGATGGCTCAAGACAAACTCGTCTACGTCACGGGCAAAGGTTCAACTCGCAAAGAACAGGACAAAAGCAAATCCTACCAATCATCGGCCGGTCCGACCAAGATGCGACTTGAAACCAAAGGTCGCGGTGGTCGAGCGGTCACGGTGCTTTGGAATTTTCCTTTTTCTGAAGATGAAGTGAAGGCTTTAATCAAAGCCATTCAACAACGCGCCGCCTGTGGCTCCACGTTCAAAGATGGTCGCGCAGAATTCCAAGGTGATATTAAAGATAAAGTTCAGGCCTACTTTCAAGAGCAAGGCTGGAAGCTGCAACTCGCTGGGGCTTGAGTTTTTTGCCGTTTTCCACATTTACTTTGTTAAAATCCAGCGACCATCAATCAAAAGCAGGCCCTCACCTTGTTGAAGTCATAGACAAAGGGAAGGGGAAATCGCTGAAAAGTATTCATGGAAACTTCGTCCTTTGATCATGAAGTTTTCTCGTCAGCCTTGGCATCTCTCCAAGATTCATTTACCCTAAAACATCATAGCCAAGAGCCGCTGCAGCAGAACCCACTTTTGAGTCCTGGGAGTTTTTTGATGAATCGAACAAGTCGTATGGCGAGACCTATCATCATCAGCTGTCTGCTCAGTTTGAGTTGGGGCTGCCGAACCGTTGGCAGCCGCTCCGGCCTTGCTGCGGAAGGTGGGCAGGGTCAACCAATTTTCAATATCAACGTCTGGCAAAGCATGCAAGAAGGTCCTATTACTCCTGCTTTCGGTTTGCAGGATCAAATGTATTCTATTCAGATCGAAGCCAGTGAAGCATTCGATGGCAAAGTGAAGAAGCCAGCCACTATTAGCATCTTTAGTGCTGATGGTATCCTGCTGCACGAATTTGCTGCTAAAATGCGCTACCGGGGTTCCAGTTCGCAAAGTTTCCCTAAAAAACAGTATGCGCTAAGCACTGCCAATGGCGAGAAAACGACTCTACTCGGCCTTGCTCCAGCGGATGATTATGTGCTTTCGGCACCATACAATGACAAATCTCTTCTGCGTGATGTGATGGCTTACAATCTGGGCAATCTCATGGGCCGCTATGCCCCTCGGACTCGACTGGCTACCGCCTCCATTCGCATTGGCAATGGTGAAATAGCCAAGCTAGGGATTGTTGTCCTGACTGAAAAGAATGAAATTGCTCCTGGCAAACTTGAAATTCCAAAGCAAGTCGATGGCACGACTGCTTACTTTTTGAATATCGACCGAGTGAAAGGCGGGGATCGCTTTGTCACCAGCTCGCGCGGGACCCAGGTGATTATCGACTATCCAAAAAATGAGAATCTGACAGTCGAACGGGAACAATCGATCAAAAATTATATTGAAAATATTGAAAACAGTTTAGCCGCTCAGGGTAGCGAAGCCTGGAGGGAACTGTTCAATCAGACTGTTGACCTCAATTCGGCAGTCGACTTTTTTATCATGCAAGAGTTGGGTCGCAACGTGGATGGCTATCGCCTGAGTTCCCCCATGTATTTACCCGCCAATGGTAAAATGCATTTCGGACCGATTTGGGACTTTAATCTGGCCTTCGGCAATGCTAACTACGGTGACGGTCAAAGTCCAGAAGGTTGGCGAGCGCTTGCAACGGATGGGGGCGGGGGCATGTGGTTCCGCACACTGATAAAGCATCCGGCCTTCTGCGTGCAACTGAAAGAGCGCTGGAGTCAATTGCGTCGATCCAGTTTTAGCAATAATAGCATTTTCAATGTGATCGATAGCCATCGCCTGCTACTCGATCCCTATGTTGATGAAAATTTCCGTATCTGGGGCGGCCTCGGGACATACCTGTGGCCCAATGCTTATTGGCTGGCGACTTTCGACGAAGAACAGCAGGCACTGAAATCCTGGGTTGCACTGCGTGCCCAATGGATGGATAGAACTATTCAAGAGAGTTCCTGCATCAATTCTGGACTTTAGGCCTAGCAAAATAGCAGCTTCTGCTCAGACGCTGCAAGGATCAGAATCTCGTGATAGTACTTAATTTTTCTTGGAGTTGATTGCATGCTTCGATTTTTTGTAAAGACCTAAGCAAATTGCTCAAGATCTTTTCCGTCCAGGAAGGATCGCTGGGACCAGACTCGCCCGTCGATCTGCTTGAGACACAAATCACCTATTTCCTGATCGCAAAGTCTTACCCGTCGCAAGCTTTCCCTGAATATCTCTGGCCAGTTATCTAACATCTGACTGCTTAAGGCTTTTACAAAGCCGACCCGCATCGCATCTAAGTCTTTGACTTCTCAAAACAGGTAACTTGGCCTAGTTCTTGCAAATTATTACTCCATATAAAGAATCTCAAGAGCTGCACACCTGGAGGATTTTCATGAACAGTCGGCAACTTGGTTTAGGCCTTTTACTGAGCTTGGCATTCGCTTGTCAGAAAAAATCTGATTCGGCAGCGAGTGAAGGCGAAGCTCAACAAGCAGCCAGTGACGTCGCGGTCGATGCTGAAGCAAAAGACGCCGTTGATACCACGGCGGCGGCCGAACCAGGCACAGCAAATGATTTCCTAGTGGGCCGATGGTTGAGTGATTGTATCAATCAGCCTGGCTTTCTCCAGGCCAGCGTCGTTCTTCAATATGATTTCAAAGCAGATGGCACCGCCAGCGCTAAGACCCTTTCCTATGCCCAGGCTAACTGCAGCAAACGCTTTACTAAATCCGATGTGGATCTGATCAAAGAACAGATCAATGCCGATCGCTTGGCTCTGGGTCAAGCTCCCCTCAGCGCTGCTGAAACGGCTCCTTATGAGAACCTTTGGTTCCCAGCTCTTTCGCCCTTCCAATTTAAATTGGGAAAAACCTTAAAGGATGCCACTATCGAAATGAATACCACACAGAAAGTGGTGGATCAGGATGTAAACTCCTATCTCGTCATATTCATGGACGAAGGCTCCCTCTATTTTGCCGAGACCTGCACCAAAGCCGATCTCGACGGCCAAATGTGCGAGCGCATTGTTGGCGATTCAGTGAAAAATCGAGCTCGCGATATGAGCGATGCGATTCCATTTCACAAAATTTAATCAAAAAGTCTTACTAGGAAAGCAACAGAGCTTTCGTTCTTTAACCTGCAATGGTTAATGAGCCAAAGCTCTGTTAATTTGGTATAATAGGGCACCAAGTATTTCTTAGGAGACAAACTGTGCTGACTCACAGGATACGATTTTTTCTGGTGACTTTGTTTGTCATTACGCTCGTGACCAGCTTCGGCTACTTTTCCCGCTATCCAGACCTGAACCACAAGGCGATGGTGGCCGAAAGCCATAGCGTTGCCGACACCATTTCCATGTGGCCCATCCTTAAGACCACTGCCAGTGACCCGATTTGGAAGAAGATCGCCTATACAAGTGTCAACTGGACGAACGACAATAAGAAGGGCATGGCCTTTGGTATTGTCCTAGCCGCTCTTCTATCCTGTTGGTTGAGCTACTTTCAGTTCAATCCTGGGGGTGGCTTCCGCAGTGCCTTTTACGGCCTCATACTCGGCAGCCCTTTGGGGGTCTGCGTGAACTGCGCCGCCCCAGTTTTTAAAGGAGTGCTGC
>JBGSRE010000712.1:0-3204 GCA_041737755.1 Oligoflexus sp. | reverse complement strand
GGCTGGAGGTGTGGCAGCTTCGGCTTTGATGGCAAGGTTCAAGGTACCAACTGCGACGCCGGCGACCTGGGTTTTCTCCGTCACGGTATTCGGCGTCTCATTGGTGGGACTGCTTTTCTTGCCGCAGGCAGTGGATACCAGGGCCAATGCTGTGTAAATTGCTAAAGTCTGCTTCATGCTATGCCTCTACGAAACGAGTGGATGATTTTATTTTCCATTGGTTTATCGGTTGCTGCTTGGCCGCCTTGAGGGACGACTTTGCATCAGAACTTGGTATTTGAGTCAATCCCGACGAATACGGCTAGCCGTAAAGCTGGATAGAAAAAGAGACTGGATCGAAAGAAATATCTTGAAAGCCAAAATGGGCATGATAAAGGCCGGAGGCGATGAGCGGCTGGCCTGACTTCCAACGCTTGTCAGGCTTGGGTGGGGAAGGGGTCATTCCTCATTGCTGTCAACAGCATCCTCGTCACTGTCTTCGGGGATAGCAGCATCGCGATGGGCGTCGATGAAGTCCTGATATTTTTTAGAATTCGCCCCATCGACATCTATGATTTTAATAGCAAAAGAATGGTCACTGGCTTTGCGAACATATTTGGCAAAGAAATAGATTTCATCGCCTTGGTCATTGGTGACCCATACTTCCAGAATAGAATGTTTATTAAAGGCATGCCGTGACCCTGGCGGATGATTGACCAAAAGGCCTGATTCCGAGATGTTCTCGGTAATAAAAGGGTACTTACTGGAGCTACCGATCAGTTGAGCTTTGATGTGCGCGTGCACTTCAATTTTGAAACGCGGTTTGACTCGTTTATCTCTGATTTTGGCTGCACTGTCTGACACAGGTTCCTCCCTAAATTTCCAAAGCTGCTTAGAGCTTCATACCTATTCCACCCGCGAATTGAAATTCACTGATGCGGCTGGATAAAGGTCCGTTCAAATACATCGACGCGGCATAGGCGATGATATTGATCGATTGATTGAACTGATAGCTGCTTCCCGCCTGAAAACCCAGCCCCGCATAGTTGGATTGAATGCTCTGGTACTGCCGCTGATGAAAGGAAAGACTCACATAGGGCCGAAAAATCTCATAGGTTCGCCAGCTGACATTGGAGTTTTGAAAGTTCTGCGGACCATTTTGCGTGAACGGCATATAGCTCAACTCGATATCCGTGCCATAACCAAACTCAAGACCACTGGCAGTTGAAATGGAATAGAGTGAATAAGACGGACGAAAGGCAAAATGATCCGCGACTTCGATATCATAAATGAAGCGATAGACCCCGAAGTTTTGTAAAACTTGGGTTCCCGATGAAGTCGTGGCCGCGATATTGTAGTAGCCAACGGTGGAGCTAAAGCTATTGGCGATAGCCACATTGCTGGTCAAAATACTCAGACCAAGCACCCAGCAAGAACTTATATTAAGCTGCAGTTGCATTGTTTTTGCCTCCCTGTTGATCCGGTTTCGGTCCGGCATCCTTCTTCATTTCTTTGTTAGCTGTTTTGGGGTTTTGCTTTAAATGAAGATTCTTATCATAAATCCGGGCAATTTTTTCTCGCATGAGACCCACTTCATCCATGGTTATACCACCTTGGTCACACTGCTTGAGCGTTTCAATCATCTGGTAGTTTTTGCTATCATGAAAGAAATGGGTGATTTTGCCGCGCAGTGAACGATCGATGTTAAAAAGGGCACGCCCCCAATCCGGACCGCTGACCTGATCAGCCAAAACCTTAAGGTCCTCTTCAGCTCCTTCAAAAATAGGATAGAAAGGAGGCCTGAGCAAATGAATGCCGGCATCGCCCTTCGATGCTCGATAGATATCTTTTTCTTCATCGAGGGTACAGATGCGCAGAAAATCGAGCAGGCCACGCTCATGCCGGTAGCGATTGACCATTTCCATGGAGTTGAAGGGCTTGATAGATGTGACTTTTTCCATCATATCGAGAATCATTTTTTCCGGGGGTGGAGAGGGTTTGAAGTCGGATTTCAAAAGGATGCCCCAGCCTCCAGGAAAGGCCTCACGGGCGGTGGGAATGGATATGCGGGTCGGCATCCAAGCCAGGATTCCCAAGGCATCTCGCTGTTCAATGCTTTTCATAAAGCTAGTGATTTCTTCATCCAATCGCCACATAGAAATCAATAGTTCCTGAAAAACCCTTTTAGCCGGATCGCGTTTGCGATAGGTAAGTTGCAGCACAAAGTGATACTTCTCAAAATCCAAAGCACTATTTTTAAAGAAGGCGTCAAGCCACTTCGGACTGGATCCGCGACGGAACAGATCCTCCTGCATTTTGCTCGGCATTTCTTGCAAAATCGTCCCAATAAAACCCGGATCTTCCACGACTTTATCTTCGAAATCAATCATGTCTTCCAAAGTCGGAAAGGCTGGGTCTTCGCCCAACTTCTTGAGCAATTCTTCGATTTTATCGGCTAGACGCAGAGAGTCGTTCATCTGCAGATTGCCACCAGGCATAAGGTTTTTTTCTCGATTGCTGGCAGGCGCTGCAGCCACGGGCATGGGTGCAGAAGCAGACCCACCGCCTTTCTGCTGACCATTGGCGTCGCTCATGGCTTTCCGCAAAGAACCTGCAAGGCCACGCATGATGAGGAAGAGTCCGAGCAAGAGGATCAGTACGGCTATGGATACAAGACCGATCGTTTCATAGGCGACGGCGCTTTCTTTTTTCCAAGGCTTTCTTTCAAACTCGATCTTGTCACGCCCACCGATAAGCCCAAGGTTTGAATAGAGAGAGTCACGCATCTCAAACAATTCTTCGTTGGTGACGATGTCAGGTACGGTGATTTTGACTTGAACGGAACGAATCCGAGGCAGCAGATTATGAACAGTTTTTGAGGCGTCATCCCATTCGTCGACATTTTCTATTCTGGCTTCGGAAAAGTAGGGCAGGATATCCTTGGCGATGCCTTCGGAAAGAGATGTGCTCGAGCGTCGCAAGGGGTCAACCTGAAGATTCACCAAGACCGACATATTGGGGAAGCGACTGTTCACATAGGTTATGACCTTTTGGGTCAAGTAGGCTTCCATTTCGGCGACCTTCGGATTTTTTCCTTCGGCAAAATGACGATAAGCATCGATAACCCAGCTTTTCGTAAGCTGGTCGTTGCCGTTCCCAAGATCCAAGCTTCGGGTCCTATTTCAAGTCCCCAAGGTAAAAAATTGCTGGAAGAAGGTTCCCAAG
>JBGSRE010000600.1:0-1953 GCA_041737755.1 Oligoflexus sp. | reverse complement strand
CGATTTTTGCCATAATTCAAAGACCGCCAATCGATCAAAATATCCGGTGTATCGACAGTGAGCGCAGCCTTGGCCAAACGATAGCTTTTGGGGTATCGCCAGAGTAGGTAAAAAACGTTTGAAGGTATCGGTCTCTTTCTGGGTTATACCGCGTTCTGTTCGACACTCGGGACAGATCGCCCGCAGCAATCTTTGTGAGATGACCGCATTCAAGCCGCTGTTCAAAGTCGTTTGACTGACTCCTAAGTCCATCAGGCGAGGAATGGCGGACAGCGTATCGATCGCATGGACCGTAGTGAGGACGAGATGACCCGTAATCGCCGCTTCAAAAGTCATATGAGCCGAAACGGAATCGCGCATTTCACCGACCATGATAATATCCGGATCCTGCCTCAGGATATGTTTCAGCACGGCTTCAAAACTGCGGCCGATATCGGAATTTATTGGAATCTGAGTGACTCCGGGAATCATTGCCTCGACAGGATCTTCTACGGACACGATGTTCCGATCGACCTTGTTGAGAAATTTAAGCATTGCATAAAGTGTCGAAGTTTTGCCTGATCCTGTGGGGCCGGCGACTAGGCAGACTCCTTCCCGGAACTCGAGCATTTCTCGCAGCTTTAACACAGTGAGTCGATCGGGAGTAAGGAGTTCGAGAGGTAGCAGTGCGACATGAGTTTTGTGCAGGCGAATTACTGCTTTTTCGCCATAAACTGTTGGTACGAAGGAAAGTCGGGCTGTAGGGCAATCACTTTGCTGCAGATGCCTGAGCGAAATATGCCCATCCTGTGGCAGGCGGGATTCGCCAATATCGAGTTTGGCCATGATTTTTAAGCGATTCAGTATCTGGCGTCCGGATTCGATGGAAACCTTTTCCACTAGTTCCTGCAGCATGCCATCGATGCGAAAGCGAAAGGTCAGCCCATCGCCCTGCATCTCTACGTGAACGTCGCTAGCCCTGAGCCGCACAGCTGTCGTCAGCAGCTGATCGATGTCAGCGACGATATTATGGCTGTTGTGCTGCAAGCTGGCGACGGAAACTTGCCCAAAGTCGTCGGTTTGGGGACTATTCAGCAGCGTCCTTAGACCCTCTTTAAAGGCTGCTTCTGTGATCATGACGAGTTCGACCCGCAGATGACCAATATAGCGATGCAGAATGGAATAAACATGGTCGCTGTCAGTATTGAGTACGCCTATGATCAGGGTCTGTCCCTGAAGTTCAAGAGGTATCATGAAATGCTGCTGCAAGAGGTGATGGGGGAGCAGGCTGGCGAGTTGTTCAATTCGATCCGTCTGGATGCTTGGAGCTGCGTCCTGAAGCCTAGCCATATGATTGCTGCGCTGCAATCGTTTGGCCAGCCTTTGGGCCAGTTCGAGAATAAAACGTGGATCCGCCGTGAGACGGGAAAGCACTTCAGGAGGGATGAGTAGGACCTGACTATCCAATGCCGCTCGCGCCGACAGCGAATGCGGTGTTCCGGTAAGAAAAGAAACATCCCCTAAAATTTCCCCGGCATTGGCGTGAGAAACGAAATGACTACCGCCTGCAGTCTGCTGCATTCGCAGCTCCAAATCTCCGGTAAGCAAGAGATAGATAAATTCGCTTGCTTGACCAGACTGATAAAGATACTCGCCAGCCTTCAAAGGACGCTGCTCACAAAGACTCAGTAACTCGACTAAACCCTGCTGAGAGTAATGAGCGAAGGGCTCCAGATTTTGCAGGACCTCCAGGGGTTCAAGTGGGGGAGCAGTTTCTTTCCGTGGCGGAGTCTGAACCGTGAAACTATGGCCGTTATAGAAGGGCACGACAGCCTTTCGTAAAAGCTGAAAATCCTTTTCGCTAATCAGACACTCTCTAGCTTTTTATTGAGTCGCAGCAGCGAAGCGGAAAATTCTCGCAGGATCAAGTCCTGTGGTTGGTTCCGCGCCGATTCGGTCAAAACACAAAGAGCG
>JBGSRE010000594.1:0-1558 GCA_041737755.1 Oligoflexus sp. | reverse complement strand
GCATAAGAGGGTACCGAAGACACCGCCTGGGAGCATATGCCAGTTGCTGGTCAGAATGTAGAAGATATTGACCATGACCGTTACAGATAAAGCAAACCCAATCATAAGACTGGCAAGACGGTCATGAAGTCCGTCACTGTCATTGGAGTCTCGCAGCTTGCCGAATATGAGCCTGGAAACATTCAAGGCATGGCCCTCCCCCTACAAGGTCTCTAGCCTTTTCATCATAGCTTGATTTTTATGAGCTGAGCTAGTGATCAAGGGGAAGATATGTGATGTAGCGCAGCTCTGCTCATGGAGAGAGCTGCGCGATAGATCAATCGTAGCGTTGAAAGAACAGTGCGGCTGGTCCAGTGTTACCCAGATAGATACGGAAGTAGCCACCTGCAGGACTTTGCAGCGTACAAAGAGTCCCCTGACTCAAGGCACTGCAGCTCATAGCGCTGGCAGGAAGTGTTTCGGCCTGCCATTGGCAGTCGTCACTTTTAAGGTTTGTCACCAGACCCTGAACCCAATCACGAAGGCCACGTGCGGCGATAAAGCGAGGATCCTGATAGGACTGGAATCGACTCAAATCGACAGCGATAGCACTGCTATCGCCGCTATAATTGGCCAGCAATCCACTCGAACAGAATGCAGGATTCGGCAGATAAAGGGGACGGGAGTCGAATTCGGGCCGGAGAGGAGGCAGCTTCTTCGCAGCGGTGGACTGGGACAGAAAGCTCACTTGGGTAGAATCCACATAGTCCTTGCTTACGAGGTAAACCCCATCACTGACGGAAACTTCGCAGAAAACTGGCAGATTATCGCTGCTGCAGCGGATCGCCTTGGACTCCAGAATTTCTGGTTTCATCTGGCAGGATCCTTCCGCAGCATCCAGTCCCTGAGCATCGAGCAAAGCCAGAAGGGCGAAATTTTTTCGCTCCGCTAAAGTAAAATAATAGTCCGTGAACAGTCGGCGCGGGGCTGGGTTTGGTCGTTCGCAGGCGACGGGACGGCTCAGAGTCCAGCTTGAAAAAGGCACCCGCAGTTCATTCTGAAAACGAAGCACAGACGCGATCGGTTCCATTTTGTCTTGAATACAGCTTGTCAAGGCCTCATAGAGCTTTGCCGAATACCGGAAATTGAGAAACGCATCCGGCCCATCAGGAGCGCCGCCAGTGCTGGCTCGCAGCACATCGCTCTTCTTCCTAAAACCATCGAGATTGCAGGCATACCGACGTTTGGGGAAAGTCTGTCGGCCGATTTCTTCACCGGCATCGTTGCTGATAATATTCGGATAGGCCTCAATCGTCAGATCAACTTGACAACGGCGCGAGTTCCAGTTGCAGTTGACTTGATCGATAAAGTATTCAAAATCACCCGAGCACCAGGTGTCGCCGCAGACATTATTCAAGCTATGCAGGAGCCCCTTGTATTCGACTGCGGAAAAGTCCTGCGAGCTAGGCGCTGAATACGCCATATTGGCTTTTGAACTCAGAATAGTCAAGATCATAACACAATGGAAAAGAACAAATTTTAATGTTTTCATGAGTTTGTATCCTCTTGCGCCGGCGCA
>JBGSRE010000576.1:0-9107 GCA_041737755.1 Oligoflexus sp. | reverse complement strand
GGCTCTTTTTGCTACTATCTGGGCCATAAGGATCAAAAATATAGCGAAGCTAGTCGGAAAGAGAAAGAAGCCATAGTTAAAGACATTATTTGCGGCCAGTACATCGAAACCCACACCGCCAAAACAAATAGAAACTCCGACAAGACAAAGAATTGCGCTATCTTCACGGCGATAAATGGCCCTAAAAAGCACAGGCAAGATGAAACTAAAACTTAATAAGGCCAGAATTTGATGCAGTACCAGCAAATCCGTAAAAGTCTCTGGGCTGAGCAACCAAACGTTCAAACCCATCAACAGACAAAGCACTGTATAGGAATCGCGAAAGGCTCGACCAAATCGCCCGATGGAAAATGAGCGAGCTATAAACTGAACTCCAGCACATCCCCCTGAGGCAATCATACAGGCGTCCAATCGGATCATCAGCACGTAGTGCTTATCAAAAAAATCCCTGAGCAGTATTGGATTGAGCACAATCGTTTGAATCAGCGCAACAACGCAAACGAACGCAAGACTGAGCGAGGCTAGGTCGCGATAATTTCGAAACCACATCATAAACATATAAATAGCAATAAAAATCGTCGCACCAATCAGTCCAAAATCTTGAAAACCAGCATATTGTAGCCGATCTTGGAGAGAATCACCGACACCTATCTGAGGTGTTGAAAGGAGGCCCCCCCCATTTAAGAGATGATTGGAAACATGAATAAGAATGGTAAGGTCACCAGAAAAATCGGGCGGAATTCGCAGAAATAGAGGCCGATACGAAGGAACTTCCTCTGCTAAACTTTGCCCCACGCGTCCGCTAACGAGCTCTGCCAGAATCTTTCCACTATTGTTCGCGATAAGATAGCCATGCATCGCCGTGCGACCCCATGGAATCATAATGCTATAACCCTCGGGATTGCTGCGCAAACCTCTTAATACTAAGCGATGACTAGCAAAGCCAAAGGCCTCAAGCTGTCTACCATCCTCCTCCTTAAGACTATTCCATGTCTCATTAGACTCTAGAAATACACTGTTTGGCGGAGCTATTTCGCTTGGACTCAGGAATTTTTTCCAGTAGAAGGCCCAGGGACCAGTCAAGTCTAGCGCCGATTCACCAGACCAATTGCTTAAGTCGGTGCTGCCTGGAAGCGATGGCTTCTTATCAAGCTCATCGGCTAGAACCTGGAACGGACAAAACCAAAGAACGAGGCTCAAAGCCAAAGAGAATTTTAGATAGAACCAATCTTTCAGGACCATCTATGCCTCCGAATCACAGCGAGCTACCTTTTTTTTGCTGAAGATGATCGATATGAATCCTCACCTTCGGCAGATCTTGACCCGCAAGTTTTTCTGCTTCGAGAAAGGCTATGATGGCTTTGTCTGGATCCTTGGCACGCTCATAGCTTAAACCGAGATTGAAATAGAGCCGGCCACGATCAAGGCGTTGGGCGTCGATCATCAGAGCCGATTGATAGTATTGGATGGCTTCGTCGGGCTTCTGTGACTTGGCCAAGGTGATGCCGATGGTATTGAGCACACTGACCAGATTTTTTACCGAACTATGCTTCAATTCGGAACTATGATTGTCCATGGTTTTTGATAGATAGCGAAGTGCAAGGAGCTTCCTATGCTCAGGATCAATCTTGTCCGCCTGGTCCAGGTACTGGTCGGCTCGATCGATATGCAGAAGGGCCAGTTCGGATTCGGCAGCCTGGAGCAGCCGTTCGAGTCGTTTCGGAGCGAGCGCGCACACATAGCGAAGAAGATCCGCCGCAGCTTGGGGTCGCTGGGTGAGATGACAAATTTTAGCTAGAACGCTGGAAGCCGGAATCGCCAGCTCCTGCTGTTCGATAAGAATGCGTGCCAGACGCTCCGCTTCTTCCATGCGGCCCGATTCAAGCAACTGATGAACGGAATGGATAAGCTGTAACTTTAATGCCGGCAATCGATTGCAAACATCCTGGACGAGGTCCTTCAGAAGTGCTGTTGAACAGCTGCCTTGAAAGACCTTCTCCAGCGACTCAGAGAGTTTTTTGGCGCAAAGACTTTTGCTGAAGAGTTTAACCAAAAGCTCCGTCAATTTTTTAAACTGTATGGGTTTTTCCACGACCAGGAGATTGGGATCCTCTTCCAGAAGAGTGTCCAAAGCTGGCAATTCAGATGCTTTGCCGAACACAAGCAGAGGGACCCCTACCGTGAGGGGTGAGCTACGCAGCCGATTGTAAAGCCGCAAGCCTCCTGAAGCTTCGGTGCTCCAGTCCATCATGATGAAGTCATAGTGTTTGCTCGAAAGGCTCGGCAAGGCCTGTTCGCTCTCGTTAAAGCTGTCCAGCTCGAGTATATTATTCTGTTTGGAATAATCACGCAGAAGCTGCTGATTGGCCTGGTCGTGATCGATGATCACAGCGGACTTGATCAGGATAAGATCGAGGATCGATTTACGCAGCGCCCGGATATCTTGAGGGCTTGGCTCGCCCTTTGTCTTCAGCTCTTTCACTTTGATTTCATAGACAGCTTTGGGATCCATCTGCAGCTGCTGAACTATTTTTTGCTGAGAGAGCAGAATTTTTTCCACATCTTCTCGCCAGGCGATTGCGATATGAGTGCCTTCAGCCAAACTTGCCTCTGTTTCCAAGGCTGGCTTCAAAGTACTGCGAGTCAGGCTTTGCCGCAGGCAACGATTGAAAGCATCTTCAAACACGCTTTTAGTAAAGGGCTTAATCAAAAGACTCGCCAGGGGGTCTTTTTTACTGTTCTGGACATCGTTGACGGTGATGCGCCCGGCGATCAGCACACAGGGCAGCCTCGCAAGCTTTTCATGCTTGCGTATATCGTCATAAAGACGGTTTTGAGTCGGACCGAGTTGATGGAGATCCATAACAATAAAATCATAAGCGTCATGGTCGAGAGCTTCGATTTCAGGCTTTAGCTCTGAAACTTTGTGCCCAGCCTCGGCAAGGTACAGCGTAACGAGCTGAGCCACCATCCGATCACTGTCTATCAAAGCAATATGCATAGGCATGAATCCTCGTCATTTATTCGGCAGTCGAATCAATTTTCTTGAGTCTTTCGTGGCGATTCCCGCTGCCTTGCTATCAAGGAAAATTCTTTTATGCCGATGGCACTGGGTATCAAGCCCGGAGAATACGGTGGTTTCTAAGAGCGTAAATCGCAATGATATCGGTGGTTTTGTACCGATTTGCTACCATTGCGGGGTTCGAAAAATGAATCTACTCCACTGTGAAATTTGGGGAGTGAAGCTTTGTCACGCCTGCAAGGAGTCTGTGCACAGTCCCCATCATTCCACCTGCATGAAGACCGGAGAGATAGAAGAAGAAGGACTGAAAAGTAGCAAGCTTGCCATTCGAACAAGCTTTAAACTATTTCTCACCCATCACTCCGGTCGGCATATCAATATCGAATGCCAGCCGGGGATTGCGATCATTTTAGAGGAACATTGGGCGGGAACCTATCTCTATTTTGGGGCAAGCATGATGCTCGTGCTAGAAGAAAGGACCGATATCAATCATCTCATTGTTGAAGGCTTAAAAAGCCTTAATCATTAATGATTCAAAGAATAATAATAAAAGTAACACATACTCAAAAGATCAAATCCTAACCGTACTTTTTGCCCTCTGAATAAGGACCACTTGATAAAAGAAACGCGCTCGATAAGGAGCGCATTCCTATGAGGTAGTTTTCAGAAGATACAGACCCTCGTGAAACGGAGAAGTAGGACAGAAGCGACACCACGCAAGACTCTAGCTGCTTAATCCGTGAAATAGTTTTATATCAAATTAAATTGGTCCGGGTAAAGACCTTTTATAAATCACAGCAATCCTTGAGTTTATAAGATTTCTCGCCAATCAGGACTTAAGGCAAAAGCTGCGTTAATTAATCCCACATGACTATAGGTCTGGGGAAAGTTTCCCGAGTGATGCATGCCCCCATTAAGCGAAACATGCTCCGGGTAAAGCCCTTGTGGAGTTGCATAGCGAGTCAGTCGCTCTAAAAGTTGCAGGCCTCGTTGCTTGTCGCCGAGAGCGGCATATGCTTGCGCCAGCCAGAAAGAACAAACTAGAAAAGCATCCTCGGGAGCGCCGAAATCATCTTCGCGCAGATAGCGATACAGGAGGTATCCAGCATCTTCAGATTGTCCCTGAACTCGCAGTTTTTGAGCTATTGCTGTCACACTGGCTAGATTAACGTCCCGGTCCGGGAAACGGAGAATGGGCATCATGAGCAGCGAAGCATCAAGAGTGTAATCGATAGGACTGTTGTAAACAATGAGATCGCGGGTTGCCGAACGGATATGTTCTAGGGCTTTCAGGCGGCTTTTTTCCAGCTTGTCGATAGACAGCTTCGAAGTGGCGCCTAGTTTGCCCGTTTTACGGAGTGTCAGGCTTCGATCTAGCCCTGCCCAGCACATAAGATTGGTAAAAGTATGCTCGATTTTAGTTCCGCGCAGTTCCCACAGCCCGGCATCGGGCATGCCTATAGATTGCATACAGCGTTCGGTGAGCCAGTCCATAAGAGTGTTCAAATGGTTGGATCGCAGAGAAACAAATCGTTCGTCAAAGTAAATCGGCGCCAGTGTGAGAATCATTTCGCCATAGACATCATGCTGAAGTTGAAGTGCAGCAGCATTTCCCGTACGAACAGGCGTGGAATCCTTGTATCCCGACCATTGCTGATGCCAAAGTTCCGGCAAAGGCAGGCGTTGATCCAGGGCAAAGACAGGTGCCAGCTCCTTTTCAAAGCTGACGACATTGATGAGGAATTTAAAAAACCCCTCCATCTCTTCGAAGTGACCCAGATTGTTAAAGGCACTGAGGGTAAAGAAGGAGTCGCGAAGCCAACAGAAGCGATAGTCCCAGTTTCTTTCCCGACCAAATGTTTCTGGCAAACTGGTAGTTGTGGCCGCGAGGATGGCTCCCGTGTCCTCATAACAATGCAGTTTCAAGGTTATTGCTGAACGAATCACTTCAGACTGAAACAGTGTAGGTATCGAGCAATGCTTGACCCAACTCTGCCAATATTTTTCTGTTTTACTCAGGAAATTTTGGATGACCTCGGTTAGATCACTTTCCAAAGGCATGTCCCAAAGCAGAGCAAAGTACGCGGGCTCGTCCAAATAGAACGACTGCTCATCGATGAGATAGGTCAGTGGAATGTTGGTGACCAAACGCAAGCCCCCGTGCGGATGATCATAGCGAACGTGACTATTAAAGCGCTGCGCGCGGATCGCTTCCTTGCTCCAGCCGGCCACTGGCTTGCACCGAACTCGAACCCGAGGCCGTCCTCCCTCGGGCTTGATGATGCGCATCACCGAGGCGGGTCGATAGATCCGTCCGTATTGTTCAAACCGTGGTGCGAAATCTGTAATGGAGATACTTTGGCCGCTGTTAGAACGGATATGAGTGTCAAGGATGGCTGTGTTGGGCCGATAGCCCTGTTGACAGACCGTTGGTTCGTCCAGACTGATGGAGAAAAAACCTCCATCTGGATCCAAAAGACTCCCGAAAATCGGCTCCGAGTCGGGCCGAGGCATACAAAGCCAATTGATAGTGCCATTTTCCTGAACAAGTGCGGATATTTGACAGTTGCCGATCAGCGAAAAATCATTCATACTCAGCCCTCTCGATATGTTTTTATATCAAAGTAATTAATGGAAACAAGATGAAACTGACCTTACGCTTTCTTTTTCCTTTAATGATGGGTTTAGCCCTCTTCGGTTTTGCGTTGGTTCCTTTTGTCGAACAATTGATGGAAGTTTGGTCCATTCGGGATCTCAATATTCGTTCAGTTCTGATCGGAAGGACCGTGGGCGCTGATGTCCAAAGACTGATTATGACCCCGGTTGATGTCGCCAAGAATCGCAAGAAGCTTCAGGCGGGGCTCGATAAGGCGACTGAAGACGAGCGGCTACTGGCGATGGAAATCTGTGACGCCAAGCAAGAGGTCCTGGTCAAGACCAAGCATTTTCCTCAGGATCTAGACTGCGAAGCGATGGGTGATTCCCCCGCCCATCAGGGGAAAGTCTTCAAGTTGCCAAATGGTTCGATTCATTTTTCTTATGCGTGGATCGCCCGTCCAGATCCTGAATCTTTGGATTCTAATTCTGATTCTATCATTGATGAAGAGCTGGAAAAAAAGATATCGGAATTTTATCCACTCAAGCTCTTGATCGTTCAGGATATGAGCTATGTGGATCGGCGCAGTCGGGAAACCACGGTCTATATGAGTTTCATCTTTCTATCTATCGGCATACTCGTGGCACTGCTGGCTTTATTTATCGCTCGCTGGAGTCTGTCGCATTGGGTCAAAAGCGTGCAAAAGTTAGTCGGAGGAATTCGGAATCCTAAAGACACGGAGCCTCTGTCGGGCCAAGCTAATCAACAATTTTTACCGATTATCCGAGACGTCCAGGCACTGGTCAAAGAATTGGAAGCCTCGCGTAACTTGCAGGACGAGTTGCGAATGACCTGGAATGCGGCCACGCTGCGTGAGATACTAAAAAAGCAGCTATCGGGTGAAAGAATTATTGTTGCTTCTAATCGCGAACCTTACATTCACAATCGAGTCGGATCGGACATCAAAATTCAAAAACCTGCGAGTGGGCTTGTGACAGCACTGGAACCAATCCTGCGAGCCTGTTCGGGAACCTGGGTAGCCCATGGCAGTGGCACTGCGGACCGTGAAGTCGTGGATTCAGCGGATCGTGTTCGGGTTCCACCGGAAAAACCGAGCTATGCCATTCGTCGGATTTGGCTGACGTCTGAAGAGGAGCAGGGATATTATTTTGGCTTCGCCAATGAAGGGCTTTGGCCGCTCTGTCACCTCGCTCACACACGGCCTTTATTTCGAAGTGAGGATTGGCATTATTATATTCAAGCTAATCAGAAATTTGCCAAAGCAGTAGGGGAAGAAGCAACGGATGAATCGCCAGTTATTCTCGTCCAGGACTATCATCTAGCGCTTGCGCCATGGATGATTCGTAACCAGCTTCCTCAGGCGACCATTATCAGCTTTTGGCATATTCCCTGGCCAAATGCGGAGTCTTTTGGAATCTGCCCTTGGAAAAATGAAATCCTTACTGGCCTTCTCGGCAGTTCCATCATGGGATTTCATACCCAGTTCCATTGCAATAATTTTATGGAATGCGTCGATCGCTATCTGGAAGCGCGTATTGATCGCGAGACAAATACGATTATCTATAAGGGCAACGCCACCCAGATCAGAGCTTATCCCATTTCCATTGAGTGGCCACCCAAGGCTTTGGACGCGAGTCCTACGGTGGAACAATGTGGGCAGATCATTCGGCAGCGGCATAGTATTCCCGAGCACTGCCGCATTGGTATTGGTGTCGATCGATTGGATTACACCAAGGGAATTGTTGAGCGTCTACGGTCTGTGGAAAAGATGTTGCAAATCCATCCTGAATGGCGAGACAGGTTTGTTTTTATCCAAATCGCAGCTCCTAGCCGCTCATCTATTCCGAGTTATCAGGAATTTGCACTGGAAGTGGATCGCGTTGTAACTGAAATCAATCAACGCTACAGTCGGGGTAATTGGCAACCCATTATTTATCTTCCCCTGCATCATGAATCGGATGATGTCTATCAATACTATCGGGCGGCAAGTCTCTGTTTGGTTACGAGTTTGCATGATGGTATGAATCTGGTAGCCAAAGAATTTGCGGCAGCCCATGATGACGAACTTGGGGTTCTTATTCTGAGTACCTTTGCGGGAGCGTCTCGTGAGCTGACGGGGGCGTTGATTGTGAATCCTTATGATATCGATCAAACAGCTGAAGCCTTGGCGCTTGGACTGGCGATGAGTCCTTCCGAACAGAAGGAAAGGATGCATCTCATGCGTACCTTGATCCGCGAATACAACGTCTATCGCTGGGCTGGTCGCATGCTTTTGGATGCCAGTCGTATTCGCCTTTTGGAAAAGCTTCGACACGTCAAGCTCGCGAATACAGGAGATGAAGTTCAAATAAATGTTCGTCGCCACCCAAGCTTGGAAGTCAAGCCGCCTGGAGAGGTTGTTTAGCAATGAAATATCTTTTTGAGGAAGAAGGCCTGCGCATGCTCGAGGCCTTCTGCTATGCCGATACACTCTTAGCTTTTGATTTTGATGGTACCCTGGCGCCGATCGTTGCTGATCCGGAACAGGCCCAATCGTCGGATCAGACTATCGAATATTTGCGAAGTTTGCATGAGAATACCGCGTTGGTCGTCATTTCGGGGCGGAGTCGACAGGACCTAATTAACCGCCTGCCTTTTAAAGTTGACTTTGCTATTGGCAATCATGGTCTGGAAGGATTGCCGAGTTCGACGGGAAGCTTGGACATTGCGGCAGACATGACTCGTCAGTGGTATGAGAAATTAAAGACTGCGCTGCAAAAAACTCCGGGCGTGATCATAGAAAATAAGAGCTTTAGCCTAGCCATTCATTACCGGCAGGCGACGGATAAGCGTAAAGTAAAGCTGAAACTTTTGGAATTAGTGGCGGGACTGAGTCCGTCGCCGCGGATACTCTTGGGCAAGTATGTCGTCAACCTTGTAGCGTCAGGTGCGCCGCACAAGGGTGTGGCCCTGCTCGAGCTGATGCTGAGAACAGGTAAAAAAGCCGCCATTTATGTAGGCGATGATGACAATGATGAGGATGTGTTTCGATTGGGAGAAGAGAGTCTGCTCACCATCCGAGTGGGCCAGGATGAAAGCTCGGCGGCTCTGTTTTATTTGAAAAATCAGGGCGAAATTGATAGGCTTTTGCGGCACTGTATGGATACCTTTAAAAAAATAGGCCGCAAACGGACTCCGCATAGAGATTTTGAGTCATCCTCTTGAATCAGGAAGAATGTTTTATCGAATCACTTAATGATATAGAACTTCTAGTCAGGCTCAGTGTTGAATTGCACAATCTGAATGCCCAGGCCCAGCGGCATCATGAACTATCGCTTGTGCAATGGCTCGTGCTCCGCAAAATCCTGGCTAGTCCTGCTATCTCTGCCTCTTCGGTCGCTCAACTTTCAGGAATCCATCCCAGTACGCTGACGCCTACTTTGCAGCGGTTGGAGACTGCGGAATGGATCCACATCTTTGAACGACCCA
>JBGSRE010000705.1:0-2707 GCA_041737755.1 Oligoflexus sp. | reverse complement strand
GATCTTAAAGACCATCCCAGGAACCGGCGATCCATGATGAGGCGTTCCAATGCTTGTCAGCGAAGCGACTTTTTTGCTAAAGCCCATCTGTGTTATCAGGTAGCGAGCATCCAACCCACCCATGGAGTGGGCGACGATGTTGATTTTTGCAACACCCAGATTTTGCATCAGAGCTTCGATTTGCGGTGCGAGTTGGGATGCCCGAACCGCCACGGATTGGACAGGATTGACAGCCGGTGTGAAGACCTTAAAGCCGCGGCGCTCAAGACTGCTTTGAACTTCGAAAAAATAATTGATACTGAAGACTTGATTCCAGCCTAGAAACCCATGCAGCAGAACGATCGGATAACGGGTTGTTGCCAGCGATCGTGGGGAGATGTCCTCCAGCTCAGAATAGTCCGCAACATCCGCGTCGACTTCACGATCTTCCTCCTGAATGTATTCATCCTCTTCGGCAGCCTGCAAACTCTTGATCGGGGTCATTTGAATGGCGCAAAAAACCCCCAGAGAGAGCATGAAACGTGTCATGTTGATCCCCTAAAGCAACTGGTCATCTGTCTGCAAAATAGGACTATCTACAATCCGGTATACTTCCATTTTGTATGAAACACTTATTTAAAAAAACGAAAGAGCTCTGAAAAGGAGCTGGAGCAAGGAAAAGAAACTGCCTTGGATAGTTCAACGGGCAGGAGTACTCGGTACTCTTTTGGTATTCTTCAGGAGTCGATAATTCATTGATTTATTGTGCCCGACGGAGCGATTAGGCGACGGTGAAATCTTTGCTCTGGGCGAGGTGCCGGGTTTGCGAAAAAAGCTTGAGGGGCAGATCGATGCAAAAAAGGAAGGCAGCAAAACCTTCCTGTGTGTGCCGACTGTCGTCAAAAACTACAGAAATGTCACCGCCGACGTCCTGATAGTACTTTCGAACGGCTGACATGCCGACGCCTCGACCAGAAATTTCAGTAAGGCTCTGAGCGGTTGAGATTCCTGCGGCAAAAATAATTTCGGCGATTTCTTCACGGCTCGCATCCCTATCGAGCGGCAGGAGATTTCGTTCGCGCCCAAGTTTTTGCAGGCGTCTCAGGTTGAGCCCTTTGCCGTCGTCCGCCAGATAAAGCCGCATAAATCGAGGTAAAACCTCGACGCTGAGATGGATGATACCTTCAGCTTTTTTTCCCAAACCCAAACGTTCGGCTGGAAATTCTATGCCATGATCCATCGAATTGCGAAGCAAGTGAACGAAAGTATTGCGCAGCAAATCTTCGGCTCGGTTGCTGACCCACAGATCGGGAATTTTCAGATCAAGACTGGGGGCTGGTTTGATAAGATCTTTGGCCAGAGCCTGGGTGCTGCTCAGAATATCCGTGATAACGATTTCCAATCGGTTGAATAGGGCATTCTGCAAAAGGCCATAGAGAGGAGCCAAAAGCACAGTCGAAGGATTTCTAAGTCCGAGGAAAGTTTCCAAGTTCTGAAAGGTCGAGAGACTTTCTTCGAATGGCAGATTGACCTGAGCCCCCCCATCCAAGGCACGGCCTAATCGGTCGCGAGCCAAAGCTTCGTAATGGGTCGTGACCTCTTCGATCATGTCGACATCACGTTTCATGAGTTCCAGGTCCCAAGTCGCTTCGTCATCCCTGGCAAGATTCGAATAGTACTGCTCCAGATCATGGAAGATCTCGGTGAGTTTTTTAAACTGGAGGGTGCGAGCTGCCCCCTTCATCGTATGCATATTCATAAAGATGATCTTGAGGACTTCACGATCGCAGTGGAGAGGATCGGCATTGCTGATAAGCAGACGATTCTGAGCATTAAATTCACGACAATTCCGCAAAAATCGCCGAAACATATCCTCTTTACACGAGAGTATTTCGCCGATGATGGTCAAGTCCTCGGCTTTTTCTCGGGCGATACTTTCCAGCTTGCGAATATCTGTGGCATCGTTGACTGTGACAAGAATTTTTTCAACTTCATCACCATTCCTGATAATTGGATTCCAACCCAATTCAAACTGCCGCATTTGACCATCACTTCGTTTGCGACTGATGGTGTGAGGCAGCATGTGCTCATTGGTAAAGAAATTAATTTCACTTTGCCCGAGGGTGGAATTCAGAGTGCTGACCACCTGATCCCTATCATTGGCAGCTAGGCTACTCCCCTCAAAAAGCAAGGGCAAAGCTACCTTTCCAGCCAAATTCTCGGCCTCGAATAGCCGTTCGAGATGCCGGGAGTAATCCTTGTGAATGGTCTGCTTTTCGCCTTCAATAGTAAAAATCCCGAGCTGAATATGCTCCATGATCGAATGAATATCTCGAGTCTGCATTTCAACGCGGTCTTCCAGGGTGTGATTGAGGACAAGGACGTTATCGCGTTCAGTTTTCAAATCATCGACCAGTCTTCGCACTTCAGCTTCCGAAGTTTCAGCCCGCTGGAAGGCTTTCGAGAAACGCATAGACAAAAGGTACGACTGCCCACAGGTGAACAGCAGAGCCCCGGCCGAACCGATCGGAACGGAATTGAACAGACCCTGGAGCATCGCCATATCATGGGTGGCGCCAACAAAAAGAGCCAAAGAGGCAGTTAAAAAAGTCTTGGCACCTTCGCGTTTATTTCGAGCCGCACGAAAGACGACATACATCGTATAAAGACTGGAGATTCCCGTTACAGCCTGGTAGAAAAGAGTGGAAAAGATAAAATCTCGGACCGG
>JBGSRE010000525.1:0-3091 GCA_041737755.1 Oligoflexus sp. | reverse complement strand
CGCAAAATGAAAACTTTGCCTTTTCTGGTTCTGCCAAGGCTAGCAACCAATTTCCAATTTTTCTATTGAATCGGGTTGATCTCGCTGCAATGCAGGACATGACACCTGAGGTACTAGGAATCGCCCGTGCTCATGTTCGCTTCGGTTCAACATCGAAGGGCAGCTATTTGGGCTTTGGTGTCGGTTTCGAAGCTCTTTATCAAATCCCTGCACAAACCCCGATGATTGCCAGCCTGGATCGAATTCTGGTCGGCGCTCAAGCCGGCATTGAAAGCCTTGCTGTTGATGGTGAAAAATTTGGCGGCTGGGATCGCTTTTCGATCAGTCCAGCCATCCATTTACAAGGTGCTTACCATGTCGTAAATATGGCTCAAACCTTTGATTATGATTTGGCCGGACGCTTCACTCCATTTACGAGTGGAGAGGCTGGGATTGCTGGGGGGAAAAGATCTATCTCGGACGGCATGAACCTAGAATTCGAGGCCAATGTTATACGCCGCATGAAAAGCAGTGACTGGGAATGGGGTGGAATGTTCGGCTATCAGACAGGCAGTTGGAACCTCAGTAAGGGTTCCATCGATTCGAGCAACCTTCGCTTGGGACTCACAGGACGCCTGCGATTTTAGGTAAGACTTAGCCTTATTTGCATTCAGGAGATGGATTCCATGGTAAGCATAGCACTCAAAAAAGTAGCCATTTTCGCTAGTTTTGAAGACGAAGGCGATATGCTCTACTATCTCGTTCGAGATCAGGGCATTGATAGCGCCGAAGTCTTCATGAATGCAGAATCCGTTTACAAAAAAACCCTTTCCAGCAATATCGATATCTTTATTCATAGACAGGAACAAACGGATATTTCAGCTTTAACCCTCATCCAGCGACTTCGATCTTCTGGAAAATATGGGATGGAACTTCACCTTCTGCTAGTCAATAGCGTCACGGAAGAAATGCTGCCGATTATTTTTGAGCATGATCTTCAATTTATTGTCGAGATGCCCTTTGAAAGCGAAAAGATTAAAGAGAAGTTCCTCCACGTCTTGAATATGGAAGAGGAACTTAATGCTCTGGATCGGGATCTTCGTAATGCCCGATCTGCCTGGTATGCTGGTGAAATTGAATTCTCCAAAGAAATCTGTGTTCGACTTTTTAAAACCCATGGCTTTCAAGAACGTGTGCTCATACTGCTTGGTGAAATTGCTCTCAAAGAGGAAAAATACGCTGAAGCTCATGCCATGTTTGATATTGTTCTCCGCACTACGCCTCATTCTTTGGTCGCCAAACATCGTCTAGCAATCACCTATATGAAAGAAAAAAACTTCAGCGAAGCATCACCGATCCTCAATGAATTGGTGGTATCCAACCCTCTGAACATCAATGTTCTCGCTGATGCCGGTGTATCCAACATGGAAACGGGTGATGCCGAGCATGCGAAGGCCGCCATGAGCCAAATGCTCAAGCTCGATAAAAAAGATAAGCTTGCCAATGAAATCATGGCAAAAATCGCCATAGCCGGAGGCCAAGTGGAAGAAGCCTGTCACTTCCTCACCAATTGCTACGATGAATTGGAAATGGTTCAATTTTTGAACAACGCAGGGGCTAAGCTATCCAAAGAAAACGATGTTCCTGGAGCAGTCCGTCTCTATAAGCAGTGTTTGGATATCATTAAGAATAGTAAGTACCTTTACGCCATTCACTACAATCTTGGCTTAGCTTACATCAAGCTCAAACAGCCAGGAGCCGCAGCGGAACAATTCAAACTAGCACTGGCGATCAAGCCTGATTTCGTTAAAGCCCAGCAGGCTTTAGATAAAATTAAGCCTGCGGCTTAGAGCTGCTCTGCGACCTCCTCGCTAACAGAACACTTTCTGTGCTTCTCCTTGGTTTTGCCGGAACAGTCCCTTACATTGCCGTATAGGACCCGATCAAACTTATGGAGATTGCTATTATGAAAACATCTGCATTTTTGGCTTTATTCTTAGGATTTGCTTCCCAAGTTCATGCCCAAGTCGCCGTTGATCCAAGCGTTCCTGGTAGCAGCCGGCGAGGCTTGGCCGTGGAAACTGTCAACTTTAACGGCTCAGGTTGCCCGGCAGGCAAGGAAACCGGCACCCTCGTCCAGGGCGATATCCTTTGGCTAAAATTTGCTCGGGCTCAGAAGGCTGAAATCGGCCCGAACACTTCTTTGTCTGCAAGCCGTCGCAACTGTGCTGCCACCATCCGTTTCGCCAACAATAATAAATCCTATGCGGTCGACAGTATCGCCTCGTATATCGAAGCGGATATCCCAGCTCAGAATAGTGCTTCAGTCAATGTATCCTGGTTCTTTGAGGGCACCGGCCAGACGGGAAGCTACTCGGACACACTGGAAGGCGACTATGCTGGCATTTGGCTGAATAATTTCGATTCGATTGTAAGCAGCGAACTCTGGAGCCCTTGCAAAGCGGATCGCGCTTTGACCGTTAACAGCGCCATCCGAATTTCTGGTCCACGCAACCAGCCCGCATCAGCTAATTGGCCTATCATTGGCATTCGATTCAAAGCGAGAGGATGCTAATCAAGAGGCTTGCTGCTGCATGACTCACAGCGATTGATTATTTACTTTGGCAAGAGAGTGCGGACGACTGGTTGAGCTATTTGCCAGCTGGGATCGGACGACTCTTCAAAAAAATAGCGATAGAACCGTCCATTGCGGAATGCCAGAACATTGGGCCGATCCCAACAATCGACACTAAAAACGCCACCGGCCTTCCCATCTCGTCGCGGCTCGGCGTAGGGCACATGAAAGTGGCCGAAGATTCCAAAGTTACCTGAACCGCCTTCTAACCAGCTATCCACCGCCCCCAAAATTTTATCGTGCTCAATCGCGCGATATTGGTCCTGAGAGCGTGATACTTCCGAACCTTTGGTGGCAAGACCATCCATCCAGGCTCCGGGCAGGAAGCGAGCAATGGCCGTTACCAGCGAAGACTTCACCAGCCAGCGAAAAGACCGGTACCGGCGGTGAGAATAGATGAGATCTCCATGTGCCATTTGGACGCTCTCGCCGCTCTTCAATCGAATCGTGTGCGTTCCTTCCTCGATGACCTGCACC
>JBGSRE010000501.1:0-4033 GCA_041737755.1 Oligoflexus sp. | reverse complement strand
GCTCGATGACGGCTTTGCCTTCAAGGGTCCTTTGGGTTTGACCATAGCTGAAAAAAGCCAACTGAGTCTTTGGGCACCGACCGCGCAAGGGGTCGAATTAAAAATCTACAATCGCCAAAAAGTTTTGCAGAATACCTTGGTCATGAAGGAGGAGCGAGGGGTCTGGTCTGCAGACCTCGCAAAATCGTGGATTCAGAATGGCTACTTCTATCGCTATGCACTCCGTGTCTTTCACCCCTTTACCGGTCGCGTCGAAAATTATGAAGTGACCGATCCCTATGCCGTGAGTGGCTCGATCAACGGCGAATATAGCCAATTGCTCGACCTCAATGATCCCCGTTTGAAACCTAAAGGCTGGGCTGAACTTGCTCTACCGGTGATTAAAAATCCAACCGATATGGTCTTCTATGAAATGCATATCCGTGACTTCAGTGCGCGTGATGCGTCCGTTCCGCCTGACCTGCAGGGTAGCTATGCAGCTTTTGGAGTCAAAGATTCGAAGGGAATGGCACATCTGAAAAGTCTGCAAAAGGCCGGCTTGACCCACGTGCAGGTACTGCCCGCTTATGATTTTGGCAGTGTTAACGAAGATCCAAACGCCACGATTAACCTCAACGATCCTTTGGCGAAGCTCTGCCCCTATCTGCCAGCCACTGAAAGTCTTTGTCAAGATCCAGGGGGCGCGACTATTTTTGATGCGTTCGTAAACCTTGCCAAAGATGGATCGCAGGTCGCTCAGCTGAATGCCGCACTGATCGAGCGAGATTCTTTCAACTGGGGTTACGATCCCGTTCACTATGGAATGCCAGATGGCAGCTATGTCAGCGCCAAGGGTCGCGCCAGCCTGGGGGAAGGTGAAGCGCGGGTTTATGAGTTCCGGGCCATGGCGCAAAACCTAGCGGAGATCGGCCTGCATCTGGCGATGGATGTCGTTTACAATCATACCTATTCCGCCGCGCTGAATCCCAATTCTGTGCTGGATAAAGTGGTGCCCGGTTACTATCATCGCTTGAATCCCATTTCTGGGAGCATTGAACGCTCGAGTTGCTGCGAAAATACCGCCAGCGAACGTGTGATGATGGAAAAATTGATGATCGATACTCTGCAGCGTTGGACCCAAGATTATAAAGTTGATTCCTACCGTTTCGATCTGATGGGTCTTCACTTCAAAGACAATATGCTGCGCGTTCAAGAGGCCCTGGGACCCGATGTCTACATCTTTGGTGAAGGCTGGTCGATGGGTGAGCTCGCCAGTGATGTGCGGCAGAACCTGACGGCTCGGCAAACGAATATGGCCGGTACCGGTATCGGCACGTTCAACGATCGTTTCCGTGATGCTGTGCGTGGTGGTGGTCCTATGGACTGCGGTGTCCTTTTGCAGCAGCAAAGCCCTGTTACGGGTCTATTTTTCGATGACAATGGCCGTGGTGGTCTCTTGAAAGAAAACCAAGCAGGAGCTTCCTGTACGGATGCGACGGCCTATGTTGATGCCGGTGATCTTGCCAAGAAGCAGCTTCTCATGCGACTCCAGGATCGTCTCCGTCTTGGTCTGGCAGGCACAATGAGCGATTATAGTCTGATCGATAGTTCCGGCAAAAAAATACTGGGTAGCACAATCGATGGCTACACCCAGCAACCAAGGGAATCGGTCAATTATATCGAAAACCATGATAACCAAACTTTCTGGGATATCGCACAGCTCAAACTTCCTTATCGTTTAACGATGGAAGAGCGGGTCCGGGTGCATAATCTGGGATTGAGCGTGAATATGCTGGGTATGGGTGTGCCTTATTTTGAAATGGGTGCTGAATTTCTGCGCTCCAAATCGCTAGTCCGCGACAGCTACAATGCCGGCGACTGGTATAACCAGGTGGATTTTGATTTCCAACGCAGCAACTGGAATACGGGTTTGCCAGCTGCGGATAAGGATGGCAACAATCTCGCCGTCATCAAAGATGTCTACCGGAACTTGCCTGCTGCTCCTGAAGCGGCCGACATGCAGAAGGCGATTGTCTTCTTTAAAGAACTGCTAGCCATTCGTAAGGATTCGCTGCTCTTTCGCTTGCCGACCGCCATGGATGTCAAAAGCCGACTCGATTACATTGCTGGTACCGAAAGTATGCCGGGCGTAATTGCTATGCGCATCAGTGATGAGGTCTGTGGCGAAAAGGATCTGGATCCTCGCTATAGCGAAGTCGTAGCCTTGTTCAATTTCACAGGCGTAGCAGCGACCATACCCTATCCTAAGAAAATGGAACTTCACCCCATTCTCTTGCAAGGCCATGATGAACGGGTGAAACTGGCCAAAGCAGATGGCACTCGTCTGGAAGTTCCAGCCCGGACCACCGCGATCTTTGTGGCGAAGCCGAGCCTTGGCACGAGTCTCTGTCGGCCGGAGCAATTGATGATTGTTCGTTGAAAAGATCAGCCCTCGCAAGAGGGTCTTTTTCATCCTACCTGGTGCTGAAGATCCGCCATGCGGCGGGTGGCTGGATGCAGATCGTTTTCCGCAATGACGCGCGCAGGAATACCGACGGCGATTTTCCCTTCAGGAATTTCATCCACCACCACAGCATTAGCCCCCAGAAAGCAGTAGGGACCGACCTGGATCGACCCAAGGATGCGCACTCCAGCGCCGATCACAGTATGGGGACCTATGTGTGGACTGCCTTGAAAGCGGGAGGCACCGATGGTGTTGTTGCCAAAAAAAACGCAGCCTTCGCCGATGCGCGCGTCTCCTCCCACGACAGTGCCTACGGAATGAACGAAGTAAACACCATGGCCGAGCTCAATATCAATTCCGAGTTCAATGGCATAGAGCGCTGTTTGCAGAAAGCGGATCAATCGATTGACCAAGGGAATATGATAGCGTTTGCATAGTTTTCTGATACGAAAGCTGGCCAAGATCGCAAATGCGTCACAGGCCAAAAAAATCCAAATAACATTTTTAAAGTTAACCGGCCTATTTTCAAAGGCCAGAATAATTTTGACATCGCGGCTGATGTCATAGAAAAAGGATGCACCCACAGGTTTAAGCGGCTTCATGATCGGACTCCTTATGCTGAGTGGGATCAAGGGACCTTAAAGGCGACTGCTGATAACCCAGGACATACTGAATGCAGTAGAGCATGCTACAGAGCGGAATAGCCCAGGTTTTTGGCAGAAATTTGGCGAAGGGAAGCAAGATCCAGGTCAAAGGCTTGGCCAGGCTTGGCCAATTCCAAATCAATCGCGCTAAGAGTCGTTTCATAGGATGGGAGCTTTTGAGCATAAGCCTTGGATGCAGTGAAGTTTGAGCAGGATACAAAAGGGCTATCTGCAAATCATAATGACCATAGAGTCGCGCTCTTTGCAAAAAGCCTTGAAATCGTCCCGTTTGAGAGTTGTGATAGGCTCCGGCTTCGGCCAGAAAAACAAATTGAGCCAGAGCTTTATGTTGCAGCCTTAGTCCCAGTTCTCGATCTTCGGCATGGCGAAATTCGGGATTAAAGCCGCCCGCTTTTTGAAAGAGTTCTCGGGGTAAAGAAACGTTGGCGCTGAAAAAATGCACTCCTGCGGGCGCCGTCCGACTCTGCTGAAAAGCATCGTACATGCTGCGGATGGATTTTTCGTAGAACAATTCAAAGCTAGGACGAAGAGGATTGTTTCGCGGGGGAAGTATGGCTCCCAACGCGACAGTTGGAAAAACAGACTGCTCATGAAATCGCAGATGAGCTTGCAAAAAGTGGCCATGTGCCGCTTCCATATCATCATCCAAGAAGAGCAGGATATTGCCGCGTGCTTCGCGGACTCCATACTGCCTCGCGGCCGCTTGGCCTTGATTGCTTTGGGTCAGGGCTCGCACCCACCCATCCTTTTGGTTTTGCTGAACGGCCTGGATGAGAGCCCAGGTGGAATCTTGGGAGCCATCGTCAATGATGATGATTTCCGAACGATGATGATCCATATCTTGGGCAAACAAAGCATCCAAAAGTATCGGTAGACGATGAGCCCGGTTGTCTCGCCGCGCGGCGGCGGCGCCTCACCGATGGGG
>JBGSRE010000482.1:0-10371 GCA_041737755.1 Oligoflexus sp. | reverse complement strand
GCAGCCACTCCCCAGGCTCATCAGCCAGAAATTCGATAGTGCGCGTCATGTGCGGTGGGACATCCACGGTATGCTTCCACGGAGATGACTCGCCATTCTTATTCAACACCCTAAAAAAGTGGCCATGTAAATGCATGGGATGGTGCATCATGGTGTTATTCACCATAGTGAAACGAACGACTTCGCCTTCTTTGATTTCAATCGTACGCTCTTCAAACATAGCCTTGCCATTGATGTGCCACACATATCGTTCCATATCACCGTCGAGGACGAGCTTGACATCATGCACCGGGATTTTTGCAGGAAATTGACTTTTCTCTAGAGCTTCCAGCTCATCCACCGTCAGCACACTGATGACAGGGGTGGGATCGATGGCCTGTTGCTCGCTGCTAGAGGCATGATGCCCGACTGCAGGAGCTGCAGGAGCTGCAGTCTTGCTTGCTTCCATCTGCGCATGGTCATGAGTTTTTGACTCCATTTGATGGCCGGCGTGTGCATCCGAAGTGGGGGCTGCGGTATGATTTGCATGACCGCCATGGGCTCCATGCTCCATCGAATCATAGAGACCGGGTGCTGGTCTCACCGGTGCCGCCACCTTCTCGCCCATTCCAATCCAGGCTGAAGCTGTCCCGGTTCCGTCCTGAGCCGTTATTTTGAGTTCGTAGTTCTTATGGTCCGGCACTTCAAAAAGCAAATCATAAGTCTCGGCAATGCCTATCAGGATTTCTTGGGCCAAGCGGGGTTTCATGTCGACACCATCCGCTGCAATCACTTGCATGGGCGACTGACCGAGGGCAATATGAAAATAAGTCGAAGCCGATGCATTGATAATGCGGATGCGAAGCTTTTCTCCTGGATGGGCAACGAGCAATTGAGAATCTCTCTTGCCGTTGATCAGGAAGGCATCATAACCCACATCGGAAAAGTCCATACCACCCATGCGAGTCCATTCGTTGGATAGATAAGTACCCAAAGCTTTAGCCTCTATCGCCCCAATCCAGGATCGCATCGTGCCCTTTTTATAAAGATAATAATCACCATCCTTGCGCAAATGAGCCAGAATATCAGTGGAATCCTCATCGGACCAGTCACTCAGAACAACCACGGCCTCTTTATCGGCAGCAATGCTTTTCTTTTTCGGATGGACGATAAAGGCCCCATAGACCCCCTTTTGCTCCTGAACGTTAGTGTGCGTGTGGTACCAATAGGTTCCTGACTGCCGCAAGGGAAAACGATAGGTGAAGGAAGTTCCGCTCGGAATGGGCGGTGTATTCACATAGGGAACGCCATCCATCTCGGGCGGCAGAAGAATGCCATGCCAATGAATAGAAACTTCCTGGCCTGGAATCTTATTGATGAGATGAATTTCTGCTATGTCTCCCTCAGTAAACTCCAGAGTAGGAGCAGGGATACTGCCATTGACGAGCAAGACAAAATCCACTGATTTTTTGCCGCTTAGGTTGGCCGTCCCTTCGGTGGCAAGCAAATCATAGCGAACGATTCTAGCTTTTTCCTCAGCCTTGGCGGCCAGAGGAGTTAATTGGCATGTCAAATAGATAAGTAAAGTCCATATTTTTCTATCCATGAGAATTCTCCAGCGGTTCATACGTTTTACGGGGGAAGGAGGGACTTTGTGACAATTTATTTTTGTGAGGCCGGGCAAACCATAGCATGAAACAGAGTGGAGGGGGGCTCATGCGTTTTATCTATGATAACAGCCAAAAGCCTCTGGCAGTTTCCTTGCTGGTCTTCTTAAAAATGCCTTAGACTTATGGTGTTAGCTGCGGCTGAATAGGGGCAGAGCATTGATTTCTGTCGAGCCGATGCTCCCTTCCACACAAGGTGTCCTATGAAAGCATTGATTTTCGGATCCTTCGTCCTAAGTCTTGCGCTCGCCTGCACCACAACCACTATGCCTCAGGGCGCGGCCGTGGAACCAGTAGCAGAGGCCCCTCGTTCCAAGTCTGAGTTCTTCGAAGTTAATGGTGTGAAGCTGCATGTGCTTACCCAGGGTAAGGGCCCACTCATCGTCTTTCTCCACGGCTTTCCCGAATATTCTGGGATGTGGACCCAACTGCTTGATGAATTCGGCCGTGATCATCAGGTGGTCGCTCCCGATATGCGCGGCTATAACCTCAGCTCCCAACCGACCGGTGTACCGGCCTACTCGATCGATCTGCTCACCCGCGATGTCGTAGAACTGGTGAAAGCTCTGGGCCACAAAAAAGCCACCCTGGTCGCTCACGACTGGGGCGGAATCGTTGCATGGTTTGCAGTTGATCGCTATCCTGAGGTATTCGATCGTCTGGTGATCCTTAACTCGCCGCATCCTAAGATCTACTCAAAGCTCTTCAAGAGCGATCCTGAGCAGCAGAAGAAATCGCAGTACATATACACCCTCACCAAGGACAACGCCGAGGAGATCGTTTCGGCAAAGGACTTTGCTCTGCTCGACAAGGCTATTTTTGATTCGAGCAAAAAACCCTTCACAGCTCAGGAAAAAGCTGGATATCGCGCGGCTTGGGCCAAGGGTATGACAGGCCCCTTGAATTACTACCGTTACTTTCTCAAGAATCTTGACAAGGAAGCGGGTAAGATGAAGACGATCAAGGTGCCGAGCTTGGTCCTTTGGGGAGAGCAGGATCAGGCGCTTTCTATAAAAAATCTGAACGGACTCGATAAGCTTGTGCCAAATCTCACGATTAGGCGCTTTGCAGATGTCACGCACTGGATTGCTCATGAAATCCCAGAGAGAGTGATACCTGAGATCAGGGGGTTTATGGGTGGGTCGAACCCGAAGAATTAAGCAGTCATACCACCTTTATCCCAGAACCAAGGAATCAGCCTGCCGGCATGATTCCTCGCTTGGTTTCTTTGCAAAATCGCAGCAAATGCTCGATGCGTTTTCTTGCTTGCAGATCATCAAGGCTTGGCAAAAATTGATCTTCAATGGCCTTAATCGCAGCTGATACCAAAAGATTGGAGCGATAAAGGATTTTGTAGGCTCCTTTAATCGCGCGAACTTCCTTTTCACTGAATCCGGCCCGTTTCATGCCGCGGATATTCAGACCGACCACGGCTGCAGGATTGCCATCGGTCATCATAAAGGGGGGCACATCCTTGGCGATTTTGGAAACTCCACCTACCATCGCATAGCCGCCGACTCGACCAAACTGATGAACACCGCTCAGGCCCGAAACAAAGGCATAATCTTCGACAGTCACATGACCGGAGAGCCCCATATAGTTGGAGAACACGATATGGTCACCGACGATACAGTCGTGACCTATGTGGCTATGCGCCATCAAAAAATTGTGACTCCCGATACGGGTCGCCTGGCCCTCGTACATAGACCCATGCATAGTCATATGCTCGCGAAACACATTATGGTGACCGATCTCTAGCATCGGTCGGGGGTTATGACTAAATTTTGATTGTGCCGACTCACCGACGATACAACCCTGGAAAAAATGATTGCCTTCACCAATAGTGGTATGGCCTTTAATCTGGACGTAGGGGGCAATAATGCAGCCTTTTTGGATACTTACCTCAGCTTCAATCATGCTGAAGGGCCCGATCACCACGTCTTTAGCTATTTTTGCAGAGGGGTGAATAAGGGCGCTTGGGTGAATCAGAAAGTCCCCTTGGAGACTCGACAGAGGAGTCTCTCTCAGCATAAAAGCTGGGGCTGCTGTGAGGGCAGGCGTCGTCTGGTCAAGGGGATGATCTTTCATAATTTTTTCCTTTAGTACTCAAGTGCCGGTTATTTAGAGTTGAAGCTGGGCCAATGTCAAAATTGGCCTCGACTGCTTGATTGAGCTCTTGCAAGGCAGTAGCTGCATTGCGAATGGTTTCTCGTGTTGAATTAGCTCTGTTATAGACGCTATCCTAGCCCTGTGGCTAGTGCGGCGGATCGCCGGTCCAGGGGTCGCTTCATCCATGCTGATGATCCCTTGACCAGATCGCGAAAGCTTTCGAGCTTATTCATGGGTAGGGGGTCGGGAGAGCTTTATCAAAGCATTGCTGTGCTTCGATTTGCCAACTAAAAGTATATTTTAGAATGATTTAAGCCGGGCAAGAATTGCCTCTTTATGAAACTTTAAATGGACCCGAATGACGAGTAAGCACTTTCGTATATCTCTTAGCTGAAAAGAAGTATATGCCGTGACATCAACTTTTAAGAAAAATATTTTCGATTTCTTTATTCATAAAGATATCGATCCAAAGCGACGGCGTAATGCGGAATATATAGTAACGACAACGGTCGTTACCCTCAGCTCAAGCTCTCTCTCTACTTGCTTATATTATTCTTTAGGAATGTATCAACTTGCCTTTATGGGTTGCCTAACGTTTTTCGGAATCTTCCTAGCTTTGGCCTCGCTGCGCTACCTTGGGAACGTGGAAATATCAGTTTATTCGGTAGTGGTTTTTGCTATTGCCTCGGTTATAGGTTCCTGTCTAACTTTTGGCGGCATGCTCAATGCTAACATTTATTGGCTCATGGTCATGCCGCTGGGTGTGGCCTTGGTCCTGGAATTCAAACACAGCCTATGGACCTGTTTGCTTTGTTGCCTCGCGACTCTGACCGTCTATTTCCTAGATCCAGAGGGATTTGATTCTTTCGAGATGAAGCATTTCGATTTGTTCAGTACCGCTGCCCTGTTCGTGGTCAATGCTGTCATATTCGTTGGAGTCGGCTTTGCTCTCATATTCCGGCAGCAAATGCAGGCTATGTATAGTAAGTTGGCTGATCGCAATCAATCCATAGAAAACTTAGTTAATAATGTTCAAACAGGCTTTCTTATGGTTGATCGAAATATGCGAATCAAACCGGGATTTTCCAAGGCTTGTCTGCATATTTTTCATCGAGAAGAACTGATAGGCTTGGATTTTCCGAGTCTCATCAGTGAAGACTCCCGACAGATCATAGAATACAAGTGCGCCCTAGCGCAGATTTTTGATGACTCCCTGCCGGAACAAGTCATGCTAGGGAATCTGCCAGCGGTCATTAGTCCAAAGCCAAAGGATTTCTATTCTTTAGAAGGTAAAATTATTCGGGATCAATCCTCTCAAATCAGTTCGGTCCTGTTCACGATCAAAGATGTAAGCAATCTGATCAAAGTCCAAAAAGAAAACCAAAGAAATTTGGTTCTTTTGCAGAATGTTCGCAATCGCGAAGGTCTTTTGAGTATGTTACGAGAAACCTATGAAGGCCTTACAAAATTAGAGCAGAACTTCCTCGGTTCGAAGAATGTCTATTCCCAACGTATTTTGCATACTCTGAAGGGAAGCCTCGCGTCCTTTGGCTTGGATGCCGCTTCGCATTTGATTCACAAGTTAGAAGATAAGCCGTCGATCGACCACGGTGATATCAATCAACTCACGGATCTTATCAATCAATTTCTAAAAGACAATGAAGAAGTGCTCGGTATCCAGAGTCTTGCACTGGTCCAAAATCAGAGCTTTTCGGTGCAGATTGAACAGATCTCCAAACTTAAACAATTGGCCCGGCAGAGCCTTAAGCATCAGGACCTTGCCTTTCAAAAAATGAGCCAGGCCATTGAGCAATTGGCAAGCATTTCCGTCAAGCACCTGCTCTTGCCATTAGAGTATCAATTGGAACAAATAGCCATCAAGCTCGGTAAGCCGGTGAGCTTGAAATTTATAGGGCCGGATGTTTACGCAGGTGTCCACTTGACGAAGGTTCTGCAACATTTCCCCAATTTATTGCGTAACGCACTCTATCACGGTTTGGAAGAAGAGCATGAACGGATGAGCAAGCCCTGGCCTCCAGAGATTGCCATCAGTTTGGAAGACAATGGCGACTGGTTAAGGCTGGCGATAGCCGATGACGGTCGCGGGATAAACCCAATGGAAATAAAGCAGCGTGCCCTTGAGCTAAAAATTCTCCCTAGCGAACAATTGGCCAGTCTAAGCGAGCAGCAATTGATCGATTTGGTCTTTGAAGATGGCATGAGTACAGAAAGAAATCCGAATGAAATTTCTGGTCGAGGCAGCGGGATGGCCGCCTTTAAAGCGGAAATCACTTCTTTCGGCGGGACGGTCCATCTCAATAGTCAAGTTGGTCAGGGAACTCAAATCATCATCGAACTTCCTAAGTACATCCTTGAACCAGTTGTCAGCGCCGCGAGCTGAGATTCCCGGTGAGTGGGAATCCTCTCCTGGAGACTTTTACCGACCTGGGCGAGCTTTGCCATAAGACTTAAGGCGAAGTAACGGGGCGAAGATCACGATCACGCCAAAGGCAAGGATTAGGCATAAGAATAGGTTTACGCTAGAGTTTTTCGGCCTAAGGCAGCTTACTTAAAGAATCGTCCGCAGCCCCTATTCTGTTTCATAATAAAAATATTGGCAGTTCTTTCATGAAGCGATCAGACGGCCCTGATAAAGGCTAATTTTTGATCTGACAGCGTGCCTTCTGCCCTGAGGTAGCGGGAGTGATGACCAGAGTAGAGGGGACGCCTGCCTGAGGCGGGCGGTCGACGCGGAACTCGCACTTATACTGAGCACTTTCATCAACAGCACGGAATGTCACAAAATGCGAGGTGCCGGGGGTAAGTTCAACCAGCAGCGGCGTTTCGCCTTCAAAGAGACCGTTATCAATATCGACGAAAACTTTGTTTCCCGATGATAAGAGTCGCAAGGGATAGAGAGCCACGTGGGGTAATTTTTTCAGGAAAATTTTCTCGGGCTTGAGAGTTTCACCTGCATCACCTTGGAAGCGGATCACTTCGCGCTGATAGCCGGGACGACTTATTTCCAGTTCGTAGGCCCCCGGTGCCAGTCGCAGCTTCACGGGCGACTTCACAAAGGCCCCATCATAGATTTTTATGCCATTGACTTTGAGAGACACGACCTCTGGTGATGACCGCAAATCAATCTGTAGTTTTTTATCGATCACCAGTTCGTCGCGATTGAAGTAGAGCACACCTAGCAGCATTCCGAACAACAGCAAAACCATCGGCGCCTTACTGCGGGTCGCCTTCCTCGGTGGTGGGGACACGTTGTTGCGGGGCCTTTGGCGAGTAGCCGTACTTTCCGCCTGGTAGGCCTGGTCCACCGTCTGGATCCGTGAGGGAAGGTTTTTCTTGAATCCACCTGACAGCGTTATCGCGCGCTCTTCCATGACAGGCGCTGCTTGATTGCTGCCGCTGAGTCGTGATGAATCTGTAACTGGCAATTCATGGGCGTTGCGGGAAGTTTCGGCCATTCCCTGCGGCATGTTGCCAGATGTCTGGCCCACGGCGAGATTTGCCTGCGGCGCTACAACTGCCGGTTTTGAAGCCTGTGCAAGGGTTTCCCGAATATCTTCTTGAGTCTTGTCACGGCGTTTGGCCAGAATTCGCTTGAGGAAGTTACCCAACTCACGGGAGGTAAATTCGGAATAACGAGAATGAAGATAACGTGAGAGATCTTTTTCAAAGGCCGCCGCCGTTTGGTAGCGTTCTTTACGATCCTTGGCCAGACCCTTCATCACGATCGTTCGCAATTCCTTATCAACTTCTGGATTCAGTTCACAGATGTCATAAGGAATTTCGCAGTTTTGTACTTTGCGGATGGACTCTACTTCGGACATGCCAGCAAACAGTCGCTTCATCGCCAGTGATTCCCACAGCACGACAGCCAGACTGAAGACATCCGAACGACCATCCAAGGGCTTGGCCAGGACTTGCTCGGGGCTCATGTAGGAGTACTTGCCTTTGACCACACCTGGTTTGGTTTCGGTCAGCTTATTCTCAGCCGAGGCAATTCCGAAGTCGGTAATTTTTACATCACCTTCGTAGCTGATCAGAATATTCTGTGGGGAGATATCCCGATGGACAATTCCCAAAGGTTCACTCGTGATTTCATCGGCCTTGGTATGGGCGTAATGCAGGGCGCGCGCTGAACACGCTGCGATATGCAGAGCCATCGGCAATGACAGACGAGTTTTGGCCGTTTCGCATGCTGATAGTAAGGAACGAAGGTCGGCACCGTCAACGTGCTCCATGATCAATGCATAGGAACCATCGACTTCGGTGAAGTCATAGACCTGAACGATGTTATTGTGCTGAAGCCTCTTACAAATATGCGCTTCATCTCGGAACATTTCTATAAATTCGCGATCCTGCGCGTAATGCGGCAGAATTCGCTTTACGGCGACGATTTTTTGGAAAGCAGCTTCGCCAATGGCTATGCCAAGATAAATCTCGGCCATACCACCTCTGGCAATTCTTCTTCCTAACACATAAGTGTTCTTCGCCATCGATCCTTCCTGACTTAGGCTAACAGGGCTTTCCCATGGGCGTTTCGGCGGTCCAGAAAAAAAGTGTAGGAAGAACCTTTCGTCGGCGTTTTGAGCCTCTGCTAAGAGTCGAATCTTGCAGCCCAAAGCTCGAGTTTCTGGTAAAGATAAAAGTTTAAGTCCTAGCCTTGGGCTGGCCGTAAGGCCTTTATCGTACTGGTGGATGGAGCGGTCTGAGCATTGCAAGCAAGATTTATTACAATCGAAGGTGGCGAAGGAGCTGGTAAATCGGTTTTCACTCAGGGTCTCAGCTTGGCACTTGAAGAAGCTGGAATTCCCCTGTTTTTGAGTCGAGAGCCAGGCGGAACACCACTTGCCGATGGTCTGCGCGAACTTTTTTTGCAGCCGCCGCAAGGGGAAAAACCCACGCCTGTCACTGAATTGCTGATGGTATCAGCAGCTCGTGCCCAGCATGTGGCGATGCGCGTCCAACCAACTTTACTTTCCGGTAAGTGGGTTCTCTGCGATCGCTTCTACGACTCGACCCGGGTCTATCAAGGAGTCCTTGGTGGATTGGATGAGTCGCTGCTCGAACCGATCATTGCTATTTCGGTCGGTGATTGCCATCCTCATCTTTCGTTTATCCTGGATTGTCCCGCTGATATCGCGATGCAGAGAATTGAATCGCGCGAACAGGCCAAGGGGCGGGTGCAGGAGTTGCGCAACCGTTACGATGCGGGTTCGGCAGCGATGCATGAACAGCTGCGTAATGCCTATCAGGCTTTGGCCAAAAAATTTCCCGACCGGATTGTTCTGATCGATGCGCAAGCGTCGCCTCAGGATATGGTGAATCAAGCCATGCAAGTTATCCGCCAACGTTGGTCGCTATGAGTCGAGCATCAAAAAAAGCCGTCCAAACAGATCCCGCCCAGCTTCGAAACTTCGACGATCTCATCGGCTTTGGCGAAACGCAAAGTGCCTTCGAAGACCTGATGCGCCATCAAAAGTTGCCGCAGGTCTTGCTTTTTGAAGGGCGCCCAGCCATTGGCAAAAGAAAGCTTCTGGCCCGTTTAGCCGCTGCGCTTTACTGCGAAACCCAGAATGCTTGTGGGATGTGTCCTGGCTGTCATTCTGTGATTCATGGCTATCAGCCGGATCTTTTATGGGTCGAAGCGGATGGCCCCATTAAAGTCGCTGAAGCCGAACTCATTCAAGAGCATTTAAGCTACCAAGCCTCGGGTATGGGAGCCCATGAAACCTATCGGGTGGTTGTGATCGTCGATATTGAAGATATGACGGATCAAGCAGCGAATCGTTTGCTCAAGACTTTGGAAGAGCCTCCACCAAGAACCTTGGTTCTGCTTTCGAGCAGTCGTCCCACGCAGCTTTTGCCAACGATCACCTCGCGTCTGGTTCGCTGGCATCTGCAGCCGCCGCCTTTAGCAAGCAGCCTCGCTTGGTTGCTTAAGCAGGCTGACCAAGCAAGCACACCTGTGAGCGAAGTGGACGGCCGTGAATATCTGGAGCGGTATAGTCTGGCCCCAGGCCGTGCGCTGCTTGCTTTGAAACTTGCCAATTCCGCTGAACAGGACGCGGTGCAAAGGTTGGGTGCCTTACTGCTCAAGCCGTTGGATGGCCGGGACATGCAGGAAGTCCAGGACTTGTTGAAACAGCAAGGATGGAAAGCGAATGAGCTTGCCCAGCACTTCGAGCTACTATTAAATCGTTACTATAAATGGAGCCTCGGCTTGATAGGAGAACGGCCATCGCATTGGCCGGCATCAATTGGCGCACCCGACCCTCGCCTCATGCGGCAAAGGCGTCGTGTGCTTCAGCAGATCTATCGGGGAGGCGGCCACGGGCATAATTATTTGAATACGCAAATGGCCGCGGAAGCGCTCGTATCGGATACAGCTCAATCTTCGTGACAAGGAAATTTTGATATGAATGGAATAAATGTTGCAAACATCCCGAACAGTTTGGTATCACACTTTTACCGCATGCTGATATTCAGTTTGCTAGCAATGATATCGATTTCCATGACCCGGTTGGCTGCAACCACGACAAGCTTGGGGAGGGTTTGAAAAAAGCTCTTTACAACTATATGCATGGCATGGGACTGCACG
>JBGSRE010000440.1:0-5046 GCA_041737755.1 Oligoflexus sp. | reverse complement strand
ATCTGGCTTCGTCCCAACTGCAGCTCATTCCACTTGAGCATGCCACCTACAAGCTCCCGTTGTAAAGCCGCTGCGGAGTGGTTTATCATCCGTCTGCTTTTGCATGAATCAGACCACAGGCTGTCGATAGAATATTTCACTTTGCAGTCGGTCGTCCGTTACGCCTTGGTGCCGAAGATGATCCAGGAAGCGATCGGCTCGCACGCCTTCTCCCGCCGTGATAAAGCGAACGCCAGAATATTCCCATTGGCTCAGGTCTAAAGTCGGATCGTCTTCAAAATTGCGAGGAATGATCTGAATTTTTTTATCAGCGGCGCATTCCGCCACAATGCTGTCATTGACCAGCGCGCGCGCGCCCTCTTGGTACCAGTAGAGATGAACTTCGCAATCAGCAGGAACACTGGCGAGATAACCCAAGATCACGGTAATGCCACTGCCAAAGGCTGCCGCCACGAGCTGTTTTTCTGCAGCCCCTTCCGGCCAGAAGAACCGTCCCCATGGTCCGGAAAAAGTCAGCGTATCCCCCAGCTGAAGATCGAATAGATACTGCGAAGCAATGCCGCCAGGAACTCGTTCAGCAGCCAAAAAAAACTGCTGAGCTGCTTGATTTACGGCGAACAGGCTATAGGCACGCTTGATGAGTTTGCCTTCCTCGTTGCTTAGGCCAGTGTTGATGATGATGTATTTGCCACCCAGCAATGGAACTTGGGAATCCCCGTCCATCTGAAAGGCGAGTAGGGCTCCTGGCGATTCCAGGGAAAGATTGGCTATCACGCGTGCCTGTTTAGGTTCTGCCATGGCTGTATCTCACTCCGCAGGATAGATGACATGCATATGATCATGGACCTGCTCGAGATCCTCAAAAAAGCGATCACAGTATTGAGCTAGGTTGGCTAGATCGGCTTCGATTTTTTTATTCAGAACCGCCAGCGTTTGGGTATAGCTTCGTTCCGGATGATCCTTAGCCATTTGGCTCAAGCGATCTTCCAGTTCGGTCCGGCAAAGTTCAAAGGCATGCCGAAGGCTACCGAGATCACTCGCCTGGCTCAGCATTCGTAGAGGTCCTGGTTGTTCCACGACCTCGCCCAATTCAGCCAATTCGTGTTCCAAAAGACTGGCATCATTAATGCCCAAGACTCGCATCATTCCCAAGCGAAGAGCGGCGATTTCATGACAGGCCATGGCGATTTCCTTGTTTGTTTAGAGGATGGAATCGATACGCTCACTGAGCAGTCGATCCTGTTTGAGGTGCTGTTCGACCAATGCTTCGACGTCGTCTTTCTGCACGTTGCGGTACCAGATTCCATCTGGGTATACAGCCACAGTTGGACCTTCGCCGCAGCGACCGAGACAGCTGGTTCGGGTAACCTTGTATTGGCGATGCATGCCTTGCTTGCGAAGATAACGCAGAAGATTCTCGGCGATGACCGTGGAGCCCTTGAGATTGCAATCGTGATTGGTGCAAACCAGCACATGCTTTTTGATGGGCGCGTGGGCATGCTGATGCGGTTTGCCTTGCTGATGCGTTGCTTGATGCCTTACACTCCACAGCAAGCTCTTCAATCCGCCGACCTGCTCCTGCAGTTTTCCCAGGGGCACACGATACTGGCAAGTGGTACAAGGCAAAGCATAGCGAGGCTCGCCTCGGGCTTCGGCAATCCTATCTTCCACGGCTTCGCATAGCTCGGCTGTGACACCAAGAGGATCGACGCGACGTCCTTGTATCCAGTTATGCTGCTGAATGAATTCATCGAACATCCGCGCAACTTTAGTCGAGAGCACACCAGGGAAAAGAAGGTACGGCACGAGCAGGATGCCTTTGGGCTTTAATCGTGCCAGTCTAGTCAGCATCTGTTCCAGAGACGGCCAGGTGATGCCGATGAAAGCAATTTCTAACTGCTTCATACCAACGCTTTCAGCCAGGACTCGGGCGATCTGATAGAGCTGACTGTTGGCATCGGGATCATTCGCACCCCGCCCTACGACCACAAGAGTCCACTCCGAGCGGTCCGTCACCGCTGACAAACGATCTTCAATTTGTTTCTGTAGAGCTTGGATCAAGGCGGCATGCAGACCGAGAGCCTGTGTCACAGTAAATTGGCGACCCGGAAACTCCAGACGAAGATCGGCCATGGCCAAAGGAATATCATTTTTCACATGAGCAGCTGGTAGCAAACTCAAAGGGACTATTACAAGATGTTCATGCTCAGCGGCTTCCTTGCGCAAAACATCGCCAATAAAAGGCGGACTTAGTTCCAGAAATGCATGACGAAGAGTGCGTTCCGGATGCAAAGAACGATACAGATCCATCCAACGAATAAACGTGGTTTCCGCATCGGTATCTCGGCTGCCGTGCCCCACGATAACAGTCGCAAAGCTCATTGAAATAAGCCCCTTCCACTCGAATACGGGGCGCACACTGAGAGAACCTCTTTTGCAACAAAAGAAGGCACGGCTCCGTTTCCTTGCGAAAACGGTGCTGAAAGATTGATAAAGGCAGGCCTCAAGACAACTGCAAGAGCAGTGACCTGGATCGTTCCATCAATCGATCTGTGTGATAGATAAGGCAAGGGCGTGCTTGCCAAAACTTCCCAGACCCCGAGGACGTTTTGAATTTGTGCACTTTGGGCAGGTTTCCTGACTTGTAGAGGAGCTGGAATGAATGCCAGCGCCGCAACCTCCTTCCCCAGGCTCTCCGAGTGGACTTGGTTGCGTCTATCTACTTACAGTGGCGGGACCGTGACGGTCTTTCACCGTCTTCCCTTTTCATTCCTTGCGGAAACCCAAAGCTATGCGCCTATACGCAAGGGCGGTTATTTCATCGCCCTCTTCGCTTGTCAATTGCTTTCTCGAAAAGCTATGTTTACAGGACGAAAACCACAGATGCGCAAGAGCAAAACAAAATGAGTTTTACGAAACTCACTAGCAATTTTCGGCGCACTCTAGGCTCGGAAAAAACTTCGACTCATCCTCTTGGGCGGGACCAAAGTGAGACGACTCTTCTTCGACGATTTCAATTCTTAGGCAAGGCACCACCGGCAGCCTGCTTTTCGGCGCCCTCCTGACGAGCAATTTCCATGGCTTTATCCCAGAGCGATTGCAAGGTGGGGTGAGCTGCTTGAAAAACACTAGGAAAATAACTGTGGGTGGCAGCGAAAGTGGTGGTACCTATCACCACAGCTGTGTATCGATAGAATCGAGCCTCGTCACTGCTACGGATAACATCAACAAAAGAACGCACAGCACTCGGACTGGCAAGGCAAACCACCGACGGTTCACTGCTTAATTTTTTTAAGGTATCAGCATCAAACTGTTTGATGCTTTCCGTCCGATAGAGCTCGACATCATAAACATCAAGGTTGTGGGTGCGCAGATGATCACCAATGGCAAAGGCTGGCTCCGCCGGACGAGGATACCAAAGCACAGGGCCTTTCTTAATTTCCAAAACCAAAGCCTGCGCAAAATCCTTGCCGCTATTGACTGGAATCATGCGAACCTTCAGCTTTTGATTCACCAAGTATTTATAGGTTTCCATGCCAAACGTCAGATACTCGACTTTCTGAATCTGGTCTCGAATAGAACTCGTTTGACTAAAAAATGTTTCAGCGGCCTTGCGGCTAGTCAGAAGAATAATATCGCACGATTTGGTCGGCAAAACGGGGGTAATCCCAACCTGCCTTGTGACTGGAAATCGGAAAACATTGGTCGAGTCAAGCTTCACGATCTTTTGATCCTGAACCCAATCCTCGATCGGCCTTGTCCAAATGATTCTTTTCACAGGTCCTCCTTGGGTGTCTTCCGCTTTCAAACTTAGGCCGTTTCGGTTACAATCGAAGCGTCTTTCCTGGAGCACGAAGCCTGTGATGACACTCGATGCAGTTTCCAAATCATACGATAAGACCTCGGTCTTGAAAAACATCAGCTTTCACATTAAGCCTGGGGAGCGTGTAAGCTTGCTCGGACCAGGCGGCTGTGGAAAGTCCACAATTCTTAAGCTTCTCCTTGGCTTAACCCTTCCTGATAGCGGTGAAGTCACGCTGATGACCCGCGATATGGCGAAGGCCAAGGATCGGGACAAACAGTTGACTTTACGCAAAGTCGGAATGGCTTTTCAACAGGGAGGCCTCTTTGATTTTATGACGGTCGAGGAAAATCTCCTCTTCGCCATGGAACATATGACGGACATGACCAGCAGTCAAATGTCCGAAAAAATCGATGCTTTGCTCAAAACCGTCAAGCTCACTCGAACCCGTCGCATGTTTCCCCATGAGCTGTCTGGGGGTATGAAACGCAGGATTGGGATCGCCCGAGCGCTGGCGACTGATCCGCTCGTTTCCATTTTTGATGAGCCCACCTCAGGACTCGATCCGGTGACTTCGACGATTATACTCAATATGATCCACGAATTGGGTACTCAAAATACAGAAGGGGCTCAATTAGTAGCCACCTCTTCGGTAGAAATCGCCATTCGATTTGCTGAGCGTCTGATTCTTATCCATGAAGGGGAAGTGGTAGCGGATGGTTCTTGGAAGGATTTAATTCTAAATTCTTCCGATTGGGTGAAGCATTTTCTAAGCGTCCGATTGATCGGAATCGACATCGAATATGCCAGAGAATTGGGCTTGCCCGAAGCCTTTATCAAACTGCACTGGCAGGAGTGAAGTGGGTCCTCTGGACGAAATCCAACAAGGACAGACAGGTCCATCATAACAGCCATAATGACGTTATCGCCGGAATCTTTGCTTTTTGGAATCAGTCGGTTACTTTGACACAAAGAATGAAACCGCGTTTCGCCACATGCCTTAAGAAAGTCCTCAAACTCACAAAACTTTTTTGGCAAAGCGGCAAAATGTGTTATAGAACTGCGTGAATCACCACCCAGCGAGGCCTGAGCTTCGCACTGCCGGACGGGGGCACCATCTTGGAAAAAGTCGGTAAACTCATCGTGCTCGACATTGATAACACAGTGTTCAACTGGGTCGAGTATTATGTTGCCTGTATGAATGCCCTCCTCAAGAAAGTTTCCAAGGTCACTGGCATACCGTT
>JBGSRE010000388.1:0-3958 GCA_041737755.1 Oligoflexus sp. | reverse complement strand
TGATGCCGAATCCAATGCGAACTTTGCCCTCGTCCCAAGCCTTTCTGTACTCGATAAAGCATTGCAAAGGCAGGCCTATCAATACCGCGATTGCACTCTCTATCAAAGTTATGATCAACTGGCGGTCGGCTATAAACCCATCTTCGCTGGCGCCTACTCTGACTTGGGCGATTGGAATACTCGAGCCCATGCCGTGTTCTTGAGAAGTGGTGTCAAAGGCATTTTCTTTACAGGTAAAAACTTCGACAAGGCCGGGCTTGAAGTTATCTCTGTTAGCTCTTCAGAATCTTCTCCGGGGCGACCTCGGCAACTCGGCGATGGTTACCTCATAGATCTTGATATGCTGGGCATTGGCGGCAAGGTTCAATCTTTTATTTGCCAGCCGGATCGCTAGTTTTAGACAAGCAGGCGAGATGAATTCGGAAGCTATAACCCCTCTGCCGAAAAATTCTATTCCACGGCTACATGACTCCGTACCAATCCAGAGGATTCTCACTCAGAGTTTGCAGCCGCGACAGAGCATTGATCAGCAGCAGTTAGAATTTACGACCACTCTGCACCATCAGAAGTTTGATATTGCGCTCATAGTCACCGCTGAGGTTGCCACGAATTTGATTCTCAGCGTAGGCGCTCGCTTTGAGTTCAAGTGGTGCAGGCTTGTATTGATAGTAATTGAAGCCAGCATCAACATAGTATCCCGACTTGCTTTGGAAGCCATAACCCACGCCATAGATCGTCCGATCCGAACCAGGACTGCGTGGATTCCGCAAACCATTTTCTATTTGTTCGCTTTCATAGGCAAGACCGGCCCGTAGCTTGTGCGCACTGACCAAGGTGTAGTCTGCACCGACCGCTGCGTAGACGGAGTCTTTCCAGCCCAGCAGCGTCTTGGTGCTTTGGCCTTCACCGTACTTGATCTCCAGCTTTTCCAAACTATCCCAGTCCGTATAGGTCACATTCCCGTAAAGGGTGAACTGCTGCAAGCCGCGGTAGCTCATTGCTGCCACATAGATGGCCGGAGTATTCATCGTCAGCGAGGCATCGCCTGAGCGGAATTGGGCTTCCCGACTTGCGACCTGGGCTAAAGTCAGTTGTGAGACGGTATTCTCTCCGGAAAATTTCATCTCACCTTTGACTTCATGTTTCACTGGGCTGCGATAGCTCAGACCTAGTTCCAGTTCCGTCGTAAGATCCATGACCATACCGAGAACAAAGCCTTGGCTGTCACCTTCCCCCTTGAACTCGGCGATGATATCACGATTGCCTATCAGCGATGCATCCCCGGTAGAACCAGCCAGACGCTGGGCTCGATAGACCAAGCTACCAAGGTCCACAGCCTGGGCCAAAAGCCCTGTGGCTCGCTGCAACTGAAGTCCAGCCCCGAGGGTGATTGAAGAATTAAGCTTATACGAAGTCAAGAGACCGAGATTGATGCCTGTCAGCCCTGTTTCTGTCGCATAGTATCGACCGACCCAATCGCTCGGATACTTTGAGGCACTCCCCCAAGCCGAATTCAAACTGAGACCAATGTGCCAGTCTTCATTGAGCCGTGTGGCTGCGTAGAGTGTCGGCATGACTTTTGACTGCATGAGTTCCGATTGCTCGGTTTTAAGCTGGCCTTGATTAGCGTAGGGCGTGCCTGCTGCGGTCGATGATGAACCATTTTTGAAGTCAAGAACGGGCGACATCAAGGTCAAGGAGGCAGCTACTTCAGCAGACTGCACTCGCTCTAAAAGTGCTGGGTTGGTGAAAATGCTGGAGATATCATCTTGTCCCACAGCATCGGCAGCAAAAGCCGTTCCCATGCTACTGGCACTCTGCTGTTTAACAGCAAAGCCTGCTGCTTGAGCCAACTCTACCTGGCTCACGAGCGCGAGTCCCATGACCGAAGCGATACCCCAGGATTGGAAATGGGTTTGGACTTTTTGCATCTGTGCTGTCACCTTTCATCGCGTGAGAATGCTAACGTGTTTGTCGAAGGATCGAGCGGGTCACGCATTACCGTTACCGCATGAGCCTTGCCCATCAGTTAAACTTATGAATACGCCTACCGGTCTTTCATTACGGGGTGTTTCATACTCATCTTCGAGAAGGAGCGAAAGATAAAAGTGAGCTTTTGGGCTTGATCCTCGTCGTGATCAAACCCATATCAGTGGGGCTCATGGATAAGAGGGAAATCCATTCGTGAGACTGTTCTTTGCTGGCTCTTACGACAAGGGAGACTGCTCCGCCGTGTCTCTATTCTGGGAATTGCTAGGCAAGTCGGGTTTAGCGAGGGCATCAGCCGAAGGCAAAAGACGCTGACTTGGTTTCGATTCACTGAAAAACTTTGCAGGTACTGCTTGGATCCATTCCGTTTCGTCGGACCACCCCCATTGCTCATCGAGGAAGCTCAGGAGCTGATTGCTTGGGCTATTGCCGGCAATTTTTACTGCTCCTGCAGGAAAGGCCACCGTGCCGACCGCCGTCCCCTCGATCACCTGCAATAGATCAGGAACTGTTTGATTCGGCTCAAGGCTGTTAGCCTTGCTCAACGATTCCGGAAGGGGCACTTCGGCAAAGCGATCGCTACAGCTATGCAGCCACATGGCAACACGGGTCAACGACACTTCAACGACATAAGCACCGCCTTGCGTCATGGCTTGGTGCAGAGCTTGAAGAAGACCAAGAGCCAGCACGAAACCAGGTATATAATCCAGCGGCACACCGTTCAGGTTTTTGGGGCGCTCAAGGGATCCATTCCGAATGCTCAATCCGGTGATGTCTTCCGCCAGGGGGGCCCAACCTGGACGGTTTCTCCAGACCGTATCGCTGAAACAGTAGAGTGAGCCCAGTATCAGCTTCGGGTTCAATTCGAATAGCATGGCCTCCGACAAACCGAAGCTTTCCAGAAAGCCCTGCTGATAGGAGCAAACCACGACATCAGCTGTGCGAATCAAAGCACGGAGATACTCAAGTTCAGCCTCTTGCTGAAGATCCAGATGGCAGACACGCTTACCCGCCCAACCATCGAGTTCAAGAAACGACTGGACCTGATCCCGCATTTTTCCGCGTCTTATCAGCAGAACATCAGCGCCATATTCCGCCAACAGCCTCGTGCATGCAGGCCCGGCAATGATATGGGTGAGGTCCAAAACTTTGACCCCGGCCAGCGGGCCTTGGCCTATGCTGGGGACTTTGAATTTTTTCAAGTCCTGGCTACCCGACGCTTGCTGCATTTTTATAAGCGGCATCTTGGCAACGGCTCGGCCTACCGGCGAGTTTTCCCACTCCGAACGGGTTCGCAGTTTGGCACCGCAGGCGCCACTGGCAAAGCTGAGCTCTTCCAACTCATCGGCGTCCCAGCTAGCAACCGTACTCTCCAAGAGCTTTCTATCGCTTGAGACGGATTTCATGCTGTACTGATTGTGAGGCTTTTGCAAATGAAGGGCTTCCACCATCTTTCTTTTTTGTTCGGGGTAGTAGACGTGAAAAGAAAAATGCCGTTGATCGCGGGTCTTATACTTCTGACGCGAACCATTGAACGCGTTATTCACCTCGATGCATGAGCGAAAGCGCTGCCAAGAAAATGGGGCATCGAAGCTGCTGACGAAGTAAAGGCGCAAAGCCTGAAGGCCAGCTAATACCACATTGCAGCTGATGGGCTCACCCTGCTCGGCGCCTGGCTTGCGCAAACGGTCTATCTCGCTAGCCATGGCTCCGGCAGCCGTCAGAACAGCCGCAGCGGCAGGCGTCTGTATAATCTTCTCACGTTGGAAAAGCTTTAAGACACCCATCAGTCGCACGAAGGACAGCAGGGCCCGATAGCGTGGAAATGGGTTGTGTTGAAAGCAGGCGGCGAGCAGCTGCCAAAACTGGCCGATATGAGCCATAAAAAGCACATCATTGGGCTTAGTTATGCCCTGTTCCGCGACGAGAGCTTCAAAGCAAAGGTGACTCTGCTGGGCCTTGCGTTGCA
>JBGSRE010000373.1:0-10820 GCA_041737755.1 Oligoflexus sp. | reverse complement strand
ATAGTCCCTTGGTCTCATGTGCAAGAGCCGCTCTTTGACAGCGTCTGGAATTTCACTGCATTCACGAATCAGTCGATGCAGATCCTCGGCATTCACTTTTTGACCTCGGGTGGCATTTTTCAATCGTTCATAGGCATCAGTGATCGAGTAGCGACGCATGCAGGTTTGAATCGCTTCCGCCATGACCTCCCAGGCCTGGTCCAAATCGCGGGCAATCGCTGCTTCATTGGCATTAATTTTACTCAGGCCCTTCAGAAAGGACTGATAAGCCAGCACACTGTGACCGATGAAAGTACCCAGAGTTCGCTGCACCGTTGAGTCAGATAAATCTCTCTGCCAGCGGGAAATCAGCAGTTTATCACTGTAATGGGCAGCCAAACTATTGGCGACACCGAGGTTGCCTTCGGCGTTTTCAAAATCAATGGGATTGATTTTGTGCGGCATGGTCGAAGAACCAATTTCCCCTGCCTTGGCCTCTTGGGTGAAATAATCGATCGATATATACGACCAAATATCCCGACAAAGACCGATCAAAATGCTGTTGAAGCGTTTGATATGCTCGGCGAATTCCACCATGCTATCGTGGTTTTCGATCTGAGTGGTCAAAAGATTCTGCTTCAAACCCAGACGCTTTTCGATAAATCCATGGGAAAGATAAATCCAATCAACATCCGGATATGCTGCCAGATGAGCATTGTAGTTGCCAACCGCACCACTCATTTTGCCTTCGATCCTCAGCTTCGCCAGACTCTGTCTCTGCTTCCATAGGCGGTGAGCAAAGACGGCCAACTCCTTGCCTAAAGTTGTGGGCGATGCACTTTGGCCATGAGTGCGCGACAGCATCGCTAGATTCTTATAGCGGAGAGCCAGACCTTCCAGCTCGCTGACGATCTGCTCCATCGCCGGCAGGATTACATGCTGACGTGATTCTTGCAGCATCAGTCCATAGGACAGATTGTTGATATCTTCCGAAGTGCAGGCAAAGTGAATGAAAGCCAAAACTTTTTCACTGGCACCGACCTTGGACAAAGATTCCTGCAGGTAGTATTCCACTGCTTTCACATCGTGATTGGTAACTTTTTCGAGCTCCTTAATGCGCAGCAGAGCCTCTTCCGGTACCTTGCGACTCAGCTTATGCAGCTGCTCGCGGACCGAAGGTGTCAGCTCGATCTCGCCGGGTAGGGCGGAGTGATCCGCAAGATGCAGGATCCACTCAGCTTCGACACGGATACGATACGATATGAGACCCGCTTCGCTCAAAAACGGAGCCAAACTTTCGAGTTTGGACCGATAGCGACCGTCAATGGCTGAAACAGCAAAGAGTTGTTCGTGAAGAGATCGTGTCAAGGAAGGCTCCTTTTCGACGGGAATAGCGAAGTCGGAATCGAATGTTTTTTGAACCCCCATGCTATACCATGGTCCGCATCCCAGTTCCAGTGGACAGCTAGGCATTCATCGGCTAAAAAGCCGATGCAAAGCAGAAGAACGCTAACTCTAGGAAGGGCTATCCCATGGGTAACGTGAGCATCCTTGTCGGTGCGCAGTGGGGCGACGAAGGCAAAGGCAAATGGATCGACATCATGGCCGAAAATGTTGACATTGTTGCCCGCTATCAGGGCGGCAATAACGCGGGCCATACCCTTTATGTGGACGGCCAAAAAGTTGTCTTGCATCAAATCCCCAGCGGTATCTTTCACTCGGGCAAGATCAGCGCCCTCAGCACGGGTGTGGTGGTGAATCCCCATCAGCTGGTCGAAGAGATGCGCAAGGTCAGCCCCTTCGTCAACTTGACTCCGGATCGTCTGTGGCTTTCGGCGCGAGCACATGTCATCTCTCCTTGGCACATTCATTTGGATGGCAAACGAGAGTCCGAGTCATCCCAGCCTATCGGAACGACAAAACGCGGTATTGGCCCCACCTATGCAGAAAAAGCTAATCGCACGGGTCTCCGTCTCGGCGATTATGCCAAGAGTGAGAAGCGGGAGAGCTGGTACCAGCTCATGCGTCAAAGCGCTCATGGCTTCGCGACCCATCAAGAGGTGTATCGCGACGATTGGAAGCTATTCGAGCAAGCCGCGGATCAGTTGGCTCCTTTTATTTGCGATGCTGAACTCCGGATTCGCTCCGCAATTGACGCCGGCAAAAAAGTTCTGCTGGAAGGTGCTCAGGGCGCCCTGCTCGACATCAATCACGGCACGTATCCCTATGTCACGAGCAGTGAAACTGCTGCCGGTGGTGCCTTTGCCAGTCTCGGTTTTTCGCCCAAACGCATTGATAAAATCTATGGCGTGGCCAAGGCCTACGTCACGCGAGTCGGAGAGGGCGCTTTCCCGACCGAATTGAAAGATGAAATCGGCCAAACAATCGCGACCAATGGCAAGGAATTTGGGGCCACAACCGGCCGCCCACGTCGCTGCGGATGGCTCGATGCAGTGGCACTCCGTTATAGTGCTGCGATCAGCGGCTACGATGGCGTCATCCTCAATAAGATGGATATCCTCACCGGAATTGGTGAGATTAAAGTCTGTGTCGCCTACGAACATCCCAAACACGGTCGCATCGTCGATTTTCCTTGGGATCATGAAGTTCTTTCGGCCTGTACTCCGGTTTATAAAAGCTTTGCTGGCTGGACTGAAGAATTGCCTCACGGTGGGCTCATCAGTGATTTGTCGAGCAATGCCCGTAAGTACGTTGACGGCGTTGAAGAAATTCTGGGCTATCCGGTGACTATGGTCGGCACAGGTGTGAACCGCCAGGACGCTCTCTTTCGCTAAATGCTCGCCTTTTTGATGGTGGCCGTTCTCTCCTGCAGAGGCAGCTCAGGCTGCCTCACATTCTCCCTTGCCTGAGTCCCTAAATTCTGCGAACGTCACCCCATACAATTTTCCAGGTTCTTTTACGGAAAAGGAGTTCCTTATGAAGCGCTTCAGTCAGTGGATGTTCAGTGCACTTTTCTTGGCTTCCAGCACCATCGGGATGGCCGCAGTGAAAACTAAAATCGTTGAATATAAAAGCGGCAGTAACAGCTTTGAAGGCCTCTTAGTTTATCCAGCCAATGCCAAGGGCAAAGTACCCGGTGTCCTTATGATTCATAACTGGATGGGCGTCACCGAAGAGACCAAGACCCAAGCAACTCGCATTGCCGAACTGGGTTATGCGGTTTTCGCTGCCGATATCTATGGCAAAGGCATTCGCCCCAAGGGTCCTGAAGATGCCGGCAAACTCGCTGGAACTTATAAGGCCGATCGAAAACTTTTCCGTGAACGACTGCAACTCGGTCTCGATACTTTGCAAGCTCAAAGCGGAATCGACAGCAGCAAACTCCTGGCTGTTGGCTACTGCTTTGGCGGAACCGGTGTGGTGGAACTGGCCCGCAGTGGTGCCAAGATCAAGGGAGTCGTGAGTTTCCACGGCGGACTGGATAGCCCTACTCCCGCCGATGGCAAGAATATTAAAGCCCGCGTGCTAGCCCTGCACGGTGCCGACGATCCTTATGTTAAAGCCGAAGACTTGGCCGCTTTCGAACAAGAAATGCGCGACAATCAGATCGATTGGGAATTAGTGAAATACGGCAATGCTGTCCACAGCTTTACCGATAAAGCTGCCGGCAACGATAACAGCAAGGGCGCTGCTTACAATGCCAAAGCCGATATTCGCTCGTTTGAAGACTTCAAGGATTTCGCCAGCAGCACGCTCTAAATTCGCGTGAGGCGAAGGGGTGCCCTGCACCAGTCACAGGAGTTTTGAGCCATGGTTTCCAAGGATCGACGTTTGCCTCTGACTGCTTCCCTTCTGCCTGATGACACAGTCCACGACCCCGCTTTACAGGATTTCCATCCTGTCCTGCGGGCTTGGTTTCAAGCTAAGTTCCCCAGTCCTACACCAGCGCAACAAAAGGGCTGGCCGCATCTGCAAAAGCATCGCAATACTTTGATTGCAGCACCCACGGGTGGCGGCAAAACCATGGCGGCATTCTTTGTCGCCATCGATGATCTGTTTCGCCAGGCCTTGGATGGACGATTGGATAAAGGCATTCAGGTTCTCTATCTTTCGCCCTTGCGCGCCCTTTCCAACGATGTAAAGAAAAACTTAGAGCAGCCTTTACTCGAGATTATGCAAGCCGCGCGGCAATCGGGATTGGATCCCGATCCCATCAAAATTGGTCTGCGAACTGGCGACACCACGGCCAGTGAACGCGCCCGGATCCTGCGTGATCCTCCGCATATTCTCGTCACCACACCCGAATCCCTCTTTCTCATGCTGAGTTCGGCCCGCGCTCGTCCGCTGCTGCGCAGCATTAAATCGGTGATCGTCGATGAGATTCATGCGCTCGCCCGCGATAAACGAGGCTCGCACATGAGCCTGAGTCTGGAGCATTTAAATTCACTCTGCGAACATCCACCCGTACGCATTGGACTGTCGGCGACGCAGAAACCCTTAGAAACGATCGCTCGCTTTTTAGTCGGCGGTATCGATCAAAGCCGGCCCTGTGAAATCGTCGATGTCTCCAAGCAACGGCAAGCGGATTTAAACCTCGTCATTCCTGAAATTCCCTTGGGAGCGATTTGCAGTCATGAAATGTGGGGCGAACTGTATGTGAAGCTGGCCAAGATGATCGAGGAACACCGCAGCACTCTTATCTTCGTCAACACGAGGCGCATGGCCGAACGTATTACTTTTCAGCTCAGCGAAATGCTGGGCGAGGATGCGGTCGCAGCCCATCATGGCAGTCTGTCCAAGGATAAGCGCCTTCATGCCGAAGATAGGCTTAAAAATGGCCAAATCAAAGCCATCATTGCCACGGCTTCCCTCGAGCTTGGCATCGACGTGGGTACCATTGATCTGGTTTGCCAAATCGGTTCGCCGCGCAGTATCGCTGCTTTTGTGCAGCGGGTGGGACGATCGGGCCATGCTTTGGGTTTAAAACCCAAGGCTCGACTCTTTGCTATGACGCGCGATGAGCTGATCGAATGCATGGCTCTCTTGCGCTCCTATCGCGAAGGCACCATGGATAGCATCGAAATTCCTTTGCTGGCATTTGATATCCTCGCTCAGCATATCGTCAGCTTGATTGCCTGTGAAGCTCGATCACCGGATGCGGTCTTTGATCTATGCTGCAAGGCCTATCCCTACACGGGGCTGAAACGAGAGGATTTCGATAAAACCCTCGCTTGGTTGGCGGATGGACTGGGTTCTGCGACCAGACGTGGCGCTTACCTGCACTGGGATAAAGAAAACAACGAACTGCGACCTCGACGCAGTGCTCGACTTGCGGTCGTCACATCGGGCGGCGCCATTCCAGAACAGAATCTCTATCGCGTCATGAATGGTGACGATCAGACTTTTGTCGGCACCGTGGATGAAGAATTTGCCTTGGAAAGCGCCAAAGGCGATGTTTTTCTTTTGGGTAACAGCTCCTGGCAAATTCAAGGCCTCAAAGGCGATACCCTTATGGTTCGTGACCTGAAAGGAGCGCCTCCTACCATTCCTTTTTGGAAGGGGGAGGCCGGCGGTCGCAGCTTTGAACTATCCCAAGAATTAAGCCGTCTTCGCCAGGAAGCGGACGATCTTCTCAGTCGGCAGGGGGTTCCCGAATGGAAGGGTCCGGATCCGCTGGCTGATGCTCAACTTTGGGCTGACTATCGACGGCCCTTGCAGGACTATCTGCAAAAAACCTTTGGCGTGGACCCCTCCGCAGCTTTGCAGGGGGCTGATTTTCTAGCCGCCCAAAAAATTGCTCTGGGCCTACTGCCAACCCAAAATCGAATCGTTTACGAAAGATTTTTTGATGAGACAGGCGGCATGCAGCTGATCGTTCATGCGCCCTTTGGCAGTCGCATCAATCGTGCCTGGGGCTTGGCTTTCCGCAAACGATTCTGCCGTGGTTTTGATTTTGAACTGCAGGCCAGTGCAACGGACAACGGCATTCTTTTGTCGGTGGGTCCGAACCAGAGTTTTCCTCTGGAAGCGATGTTCAAAATGCTCAATCCCCAAAACGGCAAATCGATCTTGATTCAGGCCTTGCTTGAAGTTCCCATGTTTGAAATTCGTTGGCGCTGGAATGTCACGCGATCTCTGGCTGTCCTCCGAATGAGAAGTGGCAAGCGAGTTCCGCCGCATCTGCAGCGCTACCAAGCCAATGATCTTTTGGCGGCAGTTTTTCCGCAGCAAACGCAGTGTTTTGAGCACCGTACCGGTGATTTAGAAATCCCCGACCATCCGCTGGTCCAGCAAACAGTGCAGGATTGTTTGCAGGAGGCTATGGATTGCGTTCGCTTCGAGCAGGTGCTGGGCCGCATGGCCAGTGGTGATGTGGAATTACTAGCCCGTGATACCCGCGAGCCTTCGCCCTTTTGCTACGAACTGATTCACGCCAATCCCTATGCTTTCCTGGATGATGCACCGCTAGAAGAAAGACGTATTCGCGCCCTGGCGACTCGTCATCGATTGGATCCGCAAGTTTTTTCAGATTTGACCTCGCTCGATCCCACCGCCATTTCACAGGTGGTGAGCGATGCCTGGCCTTTGATTCGCGATGCCGACGAGCTCTTTGATGCCTTGAAACAGCTCGTGCTCTTTCCCCTAGAAGAACTGCAGTACTATCAGAGCATGCTCCACGAACTTTGCCAAAAAAATCGCGCCAAGATTTTTGAAGTTCGAGGCCAAAGCTTTGCCTATCTCTCGGAAAATCAGCCCTGGATTGCCCAGCTTTTCCCCGAACTTTTTGCCAGCAAAGCTGTTGATTTGGAACTTCATCAAAAGGCTTTGCTCGCTCTTTTGCGCGGTCAGTTGGAATGTTTAGGACCGATGACAGCACAGGCTTTGAGCAGCCGGCTGCAGCTGCCCGATCATGAAATAACGGCCGGACTGCAGCAACTCGAAAGTGTGGGTGTGCTCCTCTCCGGTGTCTTCACCCGCCAGTCCTCTGCTGGCAACTCGGTCCGAGAGTGGTGCGAACGACGTCTGCTCCAGCGTATGCATCGCCTAACTATCGAAGGTCTGCGGGAGCAAATCAAGCCCGTCTCGCGATCGGTCTTCCTGCGTTTTTTAACTCGTCACCAGCGAGCAGCCAGTGACAAGCGCTGGACGGCTGAGGAGTCTCTTCTGCCCCTCATTGAGCTGATGCAAGGCCTGGAGATGCCAGCCAGTGTTTGGGAAAATGAAGTATTTATGACCCGCGTCCAGGGCTACCGAGGGCGGGAACTGGATGCTCTTTGCCAAAGCGGACAGGTCGTTTGGGGACGCATCCAGGTGATGGCCCCCAAAGGCGACAAGACCAATAAAAATCGCTTGCTGGGCCGGACCACACCGCTGAGTTTTGTGACCCGCACCGGACTAGCCTGGATACTTCCGGAAACCCGAGACATGCTGGTCGATCGCCTGAGTGATCCAGCTACTAAACTCTGGCAGGTGATGGAGCAACGTGGGGCTTTATTTTTCGATGAATTAAGCGCACTCTGCAAACTTCTGCCGAGCCAGATTGAAGATGCGCTCAGTGAACTCATGAGCATGGGATTTGTCTCCAGCGATAGTTTCGCTGTCCTGCGCCCCATTCTCAATCCTGATCGCCGCTTGCGACAGCAGGGAATGGCACAGAGGGATCCTCGAAACATTCGCTATCAAACCGACTTTCGCAGTGCTGGACGCTTTGCTCCCTTTGCTCTGCATCGGCTGCCTATGAAACAGGAAGAAAGACTGGAGCAATGGGCCTGGCTTTTGTTGAAACGCTACGCGGTGATCTTTCGTGATCTGCTGCGCAAAGAAACTTTGGCTCCGAGCTGGGGTGAACTCGTGGTGGTCTTTCGCACACTCGAAGCTCGAGGACTCATTCGCGGCGGGCGTTTTGTTGAAAAAGTCGGCGGTGAACAATTTGCGTTGAAAGACGCCGTAGATGAATTGCGCAGCTGTCGCGATGCGGCTCTTGATCAAGACTTTATCGTCCTAGCAGCTGCCGATCCGTTGAACTGGATGGGAATACTCAGTGATGATCCCCGACTCTCGTCCCAAGCCAAGCATCGCGTGGCGCTGTGGAATGGCAAGTATATCGCCTATCGCGAGGGGGGAGAGTGTCACATTCTTGATGAGAGTCTTAGTCTGGACCAACGCATGCGGGTGGAAAGAGCTCTACGCCTCAACGGACTATATAGGCAGCAGGATCCTTTTTTGAAAGAGCACGTGCTACCAGAAACTAAAGCAGAAGGGGTGAAGGGCGAAGAGCGTATGAGTCAGCCTTTGGTCCTGAACTGGCGTAAGTTTGTTGCTGGAAATGGTAAGGGATAGAGATCCAAGATGGGCTAGCTGAATAGCGACTATTCAAGCTGGACTGTGTTCACAAGACAAGTGACTGATCTGGTCGCTGCTTGTGATACCCATGGATGAGAAGTACAAAACCTGAATGGGCAGCCTCAACAGCCCCCCCTATTTCAAGCAAATACGTCCGCTACCACCTATCAATCAAGCTGCTATGCTGAGACGTGAACGAAAGCTTCGCAATCTTCATGATCAACATAGAGCTTGATATCGATTCACTTCAAAAATACTTCAGCAAAATCTATTCGTTGGTTAAGCAGCCTTGGAACTAACCAGTTGTGCAGACCCAATAAGAGAAAGATTTTCCAATACTAACGCAGCGTCTGCTGCAGAATTTTCGTCGACCTTTGTCCCATGTATCACTGATGATTTAAACGATATCGTCATGTCACGACCGTCAACCCTAAATCCCAAGCTGACTTCTTTAGAAAGGTAGTAAAATATTATTCCAGCAACAAAAGAGATGCCGAAGGTTGGGACTAGGAAAATAAATCCTAAAACCAAAGGCATATAATTTTTTTTAAAGCCGACGGTAGTTGCAACAATTCTGGTAGGGTGAGTTTGAAATCTTGAGTGACCCAACCAATTTCCAGCTTCATATTGCACCAAGCTTGGTGAGGCCCTTAACTTAAGAATGGGCTCTACCTTAATCAAGGACAACAGAAAACTTACGATCCCTTCTCTTCTTGCATCAATCTCAACAGATGTTGCTGTAACTTTCCAATTCTTGATGACGTATCCCATTACTATCAATTCCATTCATTTTGTTGAGCCTAAGGATGATTCCCTACGAACCATCAATTATCTCAAATCATATTGGGGAAACTTCGGTTTAAGACTATTCAAACTTAAAGATCGCGGGCAACCGCCAATAAACATAAATCTAATGCATGACAATTCTATTATTAGCTGGTTATCGCTTGTGTAAAAAGATTTGTCCTTTGATATGAGTGGGGAGATTCCTTATCTCCCCTGTTATTGATCAGGACCTAGAGTTCAAAATATTCACCCACTCACTAGCAATTTAGTGACTTCTCGTATAGGTGTATGGAAATATTCCTTGCATGACATTATCCAGATAAAACTTCTTTCGATCGGACTCTGCATGAAGTCGTCGGGTAAGTATGAGTATTCACAGTATCAGCCGACTTTTTTAATTAGCCTGGTTGATTCATAGGCCCTCACCCCCTGGTGGCACGTAAGCTTGATGAATGAAACCCAAGTTGTCGTTAAAATGGTAAACTATGATAAAGAATTAACCCAGCAGGAGACTGGCTTTTGGACTTCAAAACTTCCTCAAAATTCAAGATCGGCCGGACCGACAAGCGATCAAGTATTCGGCTTTTTTTGATCAATTTGATTCTCTGTGGGACAGTGGCCTTTATTCACAGTAATACCTTCCTCCAAGAATCCCTCGATGGCATTGCGTTGAAGGCTGCTTTTGCTGTAAGAAAAAGCGTTGGAGCCTCTCCTGGACTCGACCCTCACCTGAAGCTCATGGTTCTTGATGACAAGACAGCAGCTCTAACAGGAATGCCTGACTTCGGACATTCGGGATGGTCCTATGTTTTAGACATCCTGACGAAACAAAATCCAAAGGCCATATTCATCGACAAAATTTTTGCCCTATCCAGCCGTTCGGACAATTTGGAGAAGTTCCAGAAGACTTTGCAACAGTCGCATCTGCCGATTTTTGTAGGTGCATCCCTATCCGACAATAGCATCCAAGGACGCCAAGGACTCGATCATGTACCTGGTACATCCGTTGCGAGCAAGTTGGGCCTCCCGTTGACATCGCTTCCCAAACTTCCCCGCCGTACCTTTGCTTATGGGCCACATCCTGATGTTTTGGATTATTTCGGAGGAATTGGCCATATATCTCTTGATGTTAACTCGAGCTATTACCCCGTAATCTCAACCGCGAACAATACTATACTCACTCATATGTCCTTACTTTTGAGCGAGACTATCGAGTTAAACGACAATTTGATACGTATTGATGGAGTCAAAGTACGACTGGACAATGCTGGCAGAATCATTGCGAATTTGCTCGAACGAAACGAGTTGAGCAAGCGATCCATTTCTCTATCGGCCCTTCTCAAAGACAATAAGGATAGATCTGAAATTCTAAAATCCATCTCAAGGGAGGATGTTATCCTTATCCTTCCACAGATGTTCACGGGCAATACCGATTTCAAAGATTCGGCGATTGGCCAAGTGGAAGGCGGCTATATTTTGGCATCAGCTATCAACAGCCAAATGACCCGCAAGTGGATTTCAACGATTCCAATTCCTCTTTGGCTTAGCATAGCCTGCATATGCCTCTGTTTTGTCATTCTTTTTTTCACTCCTCTCCGTATCTTTCCAGCTCTCTTCATCTTTAGCATTCTTCTGGCGGTCTTGTCTTTCTTCTGTCTGTTCTCCTTCTTTCAAGTCTATCTGCCGCTTTTGCCACTCTTGCTTTCTTTGGTCTTCGTTGCCTTACCAAACTACTTTATCTTGAATAGAAG
>JBGSRE010000341.1:0-2608 GCA_041737755.1 Oligoflexus sp. | reverse complement strand
GAGGTCTCTATGCACAAAGACAGACCGATCGACCTACCTGACCTAGACGCCCTCCAGGAGAAACGCGGCGAAGTGCGTTACAGCCTCAGTGGGCTGGTACCTGCGGTGCTGTGTGGCCTTGATGGTCGTGACATGGAGGTGGTGATGATCGATGTTTCGAGCGCGGGACTCGGCATACTAACCGGTGACTTTAGCAATCGTGTCGGTGATATCCTACAGCTTTGTATCGAAGGACAGCCGAGGATTGAGCTCAAGGTGCGATGGATGCGTCGACCTCGCTTAGGCGATTCTATAGCTCTGCAGGGACTGACCCGAGTCGGTTTAGCGAGCGTCAATGATCAGGAGAACCTTTTGGATCGACTTGCGCCTTTTGCTTGCGTCGATAATTAGTCTCTGGCGCGAAATTGAAAATTTCGCCCAGAGACTATCCAGAGCGAAGCGAAGGATCTCGTGGAATCAGGTACTTATCGGCGAGATCCTTCGTCGTTTCACTCCTCAGGATAGTTTCTGGCGCTTAAGCGCCAGAAACTAATTAAGCTGATATGAAGGATATCTCGTGCTGAATCTGTCTGCAATCAAACAAGGCTCAGCCACCGTCGCGGTCGTCGCAGAGAATGAAATCAAGCGTCGGCAGATCATGGACGCTTTTGGTTTGCTTCAGACACGCAATGTGCTTTGGTTTCGCAGCTTTTTTGATTTGACGATAAGCCTTGAAAAACAAGAAGTGCGATGGATTTTCGCTTGCTTTCGAGATGAAGAGGGCGAAACGCTGCTGGCTTATTTGCAACAGATGCAGGTCGATGGCTATACTGAATCCGTCTGTATCAGTGTAATGATTAGGGATTCGGACCAGCAGTATCTGCCGTCGCTGTTCGATTGTGGTCTGATGAGTTGGCATGAAAATACGGATAATCCTGAAGATATCGCGCAGGGCATCTTTCGAATGCATAAGAAGATCGAGCCCGATATCAATCCGACCATGATCGCATTTGCCTATTTAAAGTCCTACTACAAGAATCAAAGTCGCTGGAGCGATATCCTGCGACTGGTGGAAAACCTGCTTCGGCTTTTTCCTTATGACGATGTCCTGCGCCTCAATCAAGTGGAAGCTTGTGCAAAATTGGGAGAGACAGAACGAGCCAAGGCCCATTTACAGACTATTGAGTACTATGATCCTAGCATGGCGGAGCAGGTCATGCAGCTACGAGCCTTCCTTCTGAAAGAAGACGAAGGCAGTATGCGGAGCCTAGCGGGCCAGTTCCAGATGCGATCAGCTCTGGTCATCGATCCCGTTGAAGAAAGTGCTCAGCTTATTGAAAAGAAACTCATGGAACTTGGTTTTCAAAGTATTGAGCATTGCACCAATGGGACCAAAGCAGCCGATCTTATCGCCCAGCGATCTTTCGACCTTTATGTTATTGAATGGCAAACGCCAGGCCTCGCTGGGCCCTTTCTTTTGCAGCGTATCCGTGAACTTGGCTACCACGAAGCACCAGTGATCATCCTAACCGAAATTTTGGATCGCAGTGACAGTCAGCTCGTCAAAGACATGGGTGTTGCCCAAGTTCTGAAGCGACCACTCAAAATGCAGCAATTCCTGATGGCAACAGCCTGGTCGATTTCTCAAGTACGGATGCCGACCGAAGCGGTGAGCTTCGAGAGAAAAATACTGGTCTACTTGCACAAAGGAGAAACCGAAAGAGCCAAACAGATCTTTCGCGGCTTTCAATCCATCGAGACGCGTGATCCTATTAAAGAAAAATATTTAAAAGCCTGCATCCTCTTTTACGAACAGCGTTATTTTGAAGCCAAAGTCATACTGATCGAAGCCACCCGGGAATCTGCCGGAGATAATGTTCATCTGGCAGCAATGCTGGCCAAGTGTCTGATCAAATTAGGCGATTTTCAAGCATCTTTGGCCCTTTTGAAACGCTGCACCCAGCTCAGCCCTAAGTATATTGAAAGACTTTGCACTTTGGCTGAAGTAGCTCTTCGCATCAAAGATGTCCACCTTGCAGAAGAGACTTTGCAGAAAGCTGCCAGTCTTGACGAGCAATCGCCTTTGGTGCAGAAAGCGAAGGCCAAAGTCGCCGTCACCACCGGGCAATCCCAAAAAGCCTTGGAGCTTATGAAAAGCATGGGCAATGCGGAAGAAGTCATCGCCTATTTAAATAACATGGCTGTAAGTTTCGTCAAAGTAGGCGAGTTGAGCGAAGGCATGCGTCTCTATAAGAATTGCGTAAAAATAATTCCTGCCGAAAATAGGGTTTTGCTAGCCATAGTTGAATATAACCTTGGGCTTGCTTGTGTGAAAAATGAGGATCCCGCGTTGGGGTCCGTGCATATCAAGGCAGCGATGGAACTTGGCCCAAGCCCAATCTATGGGCGCGCCGAGTCTCTCTATAAACGGATTCTCGATGCTCGAAGGCTGAATGTGACGGTGAAACTCAACGTCGCATCGAGTGATCAGCGTTTGGAACCAAGCGAACAATCCATCGACGAAGTCAGTCTCTATCAAGATCGCGAATTGGAACGTCGGAAATCCTATTTCCTTCGAGGTCTGGTACTCGCTGAAAAAGCCGCGTCCAGCAAGGCGTCCTGATGCACT
>JBGSRE010000340.1:0-3876 GCA_041737755.1 Oligoflexus sp. | reverse complement strand
CCCGGCCGGCAGCAGCACCCCGGTATCCGCCTCGAACCAGACATCGGCGCCGTGAGTTTCAAACAGACCTGCCACATGTTCGATCACCTCCGGAGTAGTCAGAAAGGCGCCGCAGCCCGTACAACGATCCAAATCGATACTCATACCCCAGCGATAGGTATTGCTGGCTTTCCACTCTGGGAAGAGCCAACTGGTCCCGCGCAAGTCACCTTCCTTCTTCGTGAGGGAAGGATAGAGATCGGGTACATCATCGAGATCTTTTTCTTTCCGCACATTGGCGATAGCCGAAGCTAAAGGAATGAGTGGCATGATTTCGTGACGGTTGGCGATATCGTTGTGCTTCTGCTGAGAAGCCAAACGGTAGCGTTTGCCAGTCTTGATGATTTCGACGGTTTGGCCCGAAGTCACAACATCGCCGGTCAAACTATCAGTCTCATAGCTGAGTGCCACCAAAGGATCGACACCCACACCATCACTGATGCGGCTCTTCTGATCATTATGGCCATTGCCGCGAGGCACAGCCACGGTTTCATAGTGAAGCCCTGGCATCGGATAGACTGCGGCTTCAAAACTTCCCGCCGGCCCTTTGACGACGACAAGGTCGTTATACTTCAACCCCATCTCGCGAGCTTTATTCGGGTTGATGGCAACCCAGGTGTCCCAAGCTATAGTGGTCAGACTATCGCCCGCTTCCTGAAGAATGGGGCGATCCGCACCATATCCATCACCGAGTTTAGCATCGAGGAAGGCGACCAATTTCATACCCTTGCTGGTTTCAGCAGGATTGAATTTATCGCTAAGGCTGGCCAGCACAGGCATTTCGCGTTTACTCAATTGAGTAACGAAGAAGCCTTTGCGCTGAATCGCCTTGAAGAAGGTATCGAAATCCTTATTGATCCCGGATTCTTTGTAAATCTTGGTCCACTTCTCGCGCAGGTAAGACCGGTAATCAGCGAAGGGTCCTACAGCTTTTCCCGACTTGCTCGCTGCCCACAGCAGGATATCTTCGGCCTGCCGGCTGTTCGTCACAGGCCGAACGGTAGGCTGCTGAATCGACCAGAATCCTGCGACAAGCTCTTCATCGCCCCAAGCTTCCAGGGGATTATGAGTATTCAGAACATACTCAGCCAACTCGCAAGTTTCGGTCGGCATCGGCTGCATCGAAACGATCGATTTCACGCTTTTCAATGCTTCGGCGATGCCAGTGGAGGCAGGTAGTGTGAAGACTGGGTTCACATCGATTACAAAAAGGAGATCGTATGTCGGCGCATCCTTGACGAAGCGAGCGACGTCTCCAGGACGACCTGGGTTTTTGAACCAACCCTGATCGAAGTACAGGAGACGGTCAGCGTAAGCCCCGATCAAAATGTTGGCCATGACAGCAGCCAACTGAACCTGGGTTCCGTTTTTGCTGAAAGCACCCGACTCACCAGCCAAAACTACTGTTTTCTTACTCAAAGCTTCGCCGGCCAACTTATTCAAGTCGGCTTCCAGCTTCAGACGCTCTTTAACTTCATCAATCAAAGCCTTTTGAGCCTTGATGACAGCGCGAATATTATTCTTCTCTGCTTCGCTACCTTTAGCATCGGGCCGAGCGAGGAGCGCCTCAACGAGTGCCAGGGTCACAGCAAGTTCATCACCAGGGCCGATGACATAGCGTTCATCCGCCTTACCACCGGTCATGGTCAAACGGTTCTCGAATTGAACAAAGCGGCCCTTGGTGCCCGATCGGAAAGTATGGCCAATCGACCAGCTTTTGCTTTCAAAAATGTTGGCAACGCCACCATCCAGAAAGTTTGCGCCAATGCCCAAGAGCATTTTCGCGCGGCGCAGATCCGAACGGGGAATGCCATCGATACCAAAACTCAAGCGGTGGGCTTCAGAGATGGAATTGAAGAGTGCGTTGGACTCATAAACGTAAACATTGTTTTCTGACTGCCCGATGGTTTTCAGGAAGTCTTTATAGAACTGAGTGCTATGACCGGTCGTACCTTTGACGAGCAATCCGACTTTTTTAGCCTCTTTTAGCTGGGAACCAAGCTTGTCATAAATTTCTTCCCAGGTGACCGACGACAGCCCATTTCCAATCCGGAATTGAGGCGCATCGGGACGATCCGGATGAAACAAGGCTTGCAGTTCCGACATCGCGAGAGACGAGGCTGCGCCTTGGCTCAGAGGATGCTCGGGGTTGCCCTCGAGAAATACGGGCCGACCTTCACGAGTCTTGACTATAACACCGACGCGATCGATGGTGGTCGCGTAGTAGTTAGCGATACCAGGGATAAAATCATCGGGCTGCTGCACGTAGGGAACGGCTTTTTCTACAGGTCGGTAAACGCAGCCTGCTGTGGCCAGCATAGCTCCTGCGCTGAACAGACGCATAAAATCACGGCGATCCACCGGCAACTTTTTTTGCTGGCTCTGATCGGTCTCTCCGCTTGTCTCGGCGAGTTCGGGCATGACCTCTTCAATGTTGACGTAGAATGGTCCTGGCACAAACTCTTTGGCAGGTTTTTCGAATGGCTGACCTTCCGCTAAAAAGACTTCAGTCTTGTCTTCCAGCCCACGGAGATCCCTATCGATACTCCTCATCTAACAACTCCCTTTCAAGACGAGACGCACGGTCCCGGTAAAAGTCTTAGGATTTTTTCAATAGTGACAGGTTGCACAGCTGATGGGGGCTTCGTTCTTCTGATGGCATTCGATACACCAGCCCATCTGCATGGACTTCGCCTGCTGAACGGTAACCATGCTTTTCACATCGCCGTGGCATTCAGAGCAATCGATACCCTTCTGAACATGCGGACGATGGCTGAAGCGAACGTAGTCCGGCAGATCGTGAACCTTGGTCCAGACGACAGGCTCCTTAGCCTCCCACTTGGTTTTGAGGTATTTGATCGCCTCCTTATCCGTCCGAACATAGGTGTGACAGCCCATACAGGTATTCAAAGGGGGAATACCGGCAACTGCTGAACGCCGTGCGGAGGAGTGGCAATACTCGCAAGGGATTTGCCGGGTGCCAGCATGCAGATTGTGCGGGAATTCGATGGGCTGGTCGGGATGATAGCCGACATTGTCGACGGTATCTCCGGGTGTGTACCAGTTGGTCCAGAACTTTTGTCCGCGACCGCAACCGCTCAGTGCGAGTACAGCAGCAAGCAGCAGACATAGCCTTGCTAAGGGTGAGAAAGTCTTAGTCACAGTAGCCAACGACAGCCTCCTTAACGGGAAAGATCGATATCGACCGATGCAAACTCACGAGTTATCGAAGCTGGCCATACCGCTCAACCTCGAAGACCACAACAGAGCCGCCCTCAATGAACTTCTCTTATGCTGAGCCTCTTGCTTTGAAAAACGCTCAGGAATTGCCACGTTTCGCGCAAGAGTGGCGATCGTCATATGAGCGCCTTTGTTATCACAATTTCTATAGACCGCCAATCGTTTTATAGGCGGTACCCTGTCAACACTGTTCGGAAATTCACTGAAAAATGAGCTTTTGGATTGGGGCGTCTCGACACTGCCTTCTCCTCGCATGACAGTTCGAACAATCGGGCTCGAATCTCACTTCGTTCGGCCATCACAACGTGCTGGTTTCAAGGAAGGACTGATTTTAAATCAGATTATGCTCGGCTACAAACAAGAAACAGTTTAATTCTGCGAGAAGTTTTGCGAGAATCGGGCCCACTGCCAAAACCGCACGCAATCTGTGCATCCTAAGGGCTGGCAAGAAACGGGTATACCTCATGGATTTCCAACTCACTCAAGACCTTGTCCCGAAGGGTGATCAACCGACAGCTATTCAAGCTATAACGGAATCCATCCTTGCCGGCAACAAGCACAATGTACTCTTAGGTGTGACAGGTTCTGGTAAGACCT
>JBGSRE010000337.1:0-10499 GCA_041737755.1 Oligoflexus sp. | reverse complement strand
TGACTCGACCTCGACGCGTTTTCCATTGAGGAAAACCCCCGAATTCGATCCCAGATCGGTCAGCATGTGAACGCCATTTTCCAGGACTTCTATCATTGCGTGAATCGGTTCCACTGAACTCGCTCGAATCACGACTTCGTTGGACAGCAGGGAGCCGATCATCAACCGGTCGCGGACCGGGACTACTTGCTGAGACTGATTGGGCGGAGAGTAGCGGATCTCAAGGTTCATTCAACACAACCCAAATGAAGCCTGTTCCAAGGTGGAACGAGTTGACAAACGCCGTTACCACTATTATCGCGTGGATCGTTGGAAATGGGAAGGCCCGCTTTTGTTTAGCGGGCCTTTGTGGGCTTCCTTAGGCTTTGGGATTGGGTTTGCGAGCTTCACTGTTTCGGTGGAGAAGCCGATCCGGGTTGAGTGGGCGAGCCCTGGCCAGTCGGTGCCGATTTATTTCCGCCCGGTGCTGGGGGCTGTCCATTAGCTCCCGCTGCTCCGCCTTGGGTTTTGGCAGCAGCCGCGGCAGCCGCCGATTTTTCTTTGACAGCTTGCTCCCGTTGCTCTTTTTCGATTTTGCCGATCGTCAGGTAGGCTCTTTCATCAATCGACGAAGGACCTCCCTCGGTTTTGGCTAGTTCCTCCAGTTCGGTTCTCGCCTTCGCCAGATTGCCCAAACCCTGATACTCATTTAATGCACAGCTAAAAAGAGCAGGTTTGTAGTTTTTCTTTTTCTCTAGAATGCCGGCACAGAGTTGAGCGGCCTCTCTAGGATTGTCCGAGAGCCGATTGGCTTGGACCATTCCCGTATTAATAAAATAATCTTCCTGGAGACCCGAAAGCATGAGCTTGGCTGTTTTAAAATCACCATAGCGTAGGGCAATAAAACCGATATTCAAGCGCGCTGGTTCGTAATCTTTTCTGACGTTAATCGCATCATTCCAAAAAGCCACCGCTTCAGGCAAGCGACCGTCGGTCATGGCGATCATGCCGCGAGCTGTAAGTGCAGCAGCTTTGGTCTTATCGTTTTTACTAGAAATAAGCTTTTCGATCCAGTGTTCGGCCATTGGAAATTGCCTCGAATGAATCGACGCCAAAGCCAATTCGAGTTGAGCCACTTCCGGCATTTCCCGACCAATGTCTTCCCGCATTTCTACAATCATCAGCTTTTTAGCAACTTGAAAGACTGGGCCCACCCCTTCACCTGCCAGTCGCTTAGCAGCCATAAGAGCAATCAAGTCCTTGCGATCTTTGGCTGATGGCGAAGCCATTTTGCCCTCCAGATCACCCGCCAAATCTTTGGCCTTGCTGATATTGATCGTCTTCGAAGTTAAGGAGTTATTCGAGAGGCTATAGGTTAATGTTTGATAGTTCGACGAAACGTAAAGATCGTCACTGCTGCCGCCACTCTTTTTTGGATCAGTATCGCTCTCTTCATTCTTGCTGGAACCGGAACCCGCTTTATCATCACTACCCCCCGCAGCTTTTTGTAAAGTCGCGCAGCCGGATAGCAACCAGAGCAGCAAAAAGAATAGACCGCTGAGCTTATACATCGCTTATTTCCCGCTTTTCACAGTGCCAGCCATGCTGCTGGCAAGTTCTGAGCCCAGAAAGTCGGGCTGCACGACAAAGTCATCAAACTGCATGCGCTTGCCTGCGAGTCGATTGAGACCACCAATAATACGGAGTGACCAATCATTGTAAACGCGAAACTGCGACACGGTATCCTGGGCCGTTTTATACCAGTTCGCGGCAGCTTTCCGCCGTTCGGCGATCTGTGGACCCAATTCTTTCAAAACGTCTTCTTTCGAGGCACCTTGAATAGCCGGTGGATTCATCAGCGCTTCGGCGTATTGCTCATTAGCAAAGCCCATTTGATAGAGAGCGGCGATACCCCAGTAGGCATCCTTAGTCCCGACGACTCGCTGATAGGTTTGCTCGACTTGCTGGAGGCCAACCGCTTTGTTTTCCAAGGACTTTGACAGGGCATCGACCGTGCCCCCGACCAGCTGGAGCCTGAGATACTTGGGCATGACGTTATCCGCTTCCCGGAAGGTTATCTCCCCGACATAGCGTAAAGCCTCGCCGCTTACATTATTAGGACCCTGAGCAAAAATTGTTTTGATTTGAGCCACAGATTGACCGGCATCATTGCCACCCGCTCTGGCAATCCGATAGTGAGCGACAATCTGCTGATTGGGGCTGAGCTTAAATCGTCCCAAATACTGGGTCTTGATGATTTCGACCATCTGGTCATAGCGTTTGGCTCGCTCAGCACCGACGATAAGATCCTCGACGACATCCACGGCATTGTCCGGATACCGACTGGCAAAAGCACTACAGACCGGCAAAGCTTTCGGCGTATTCAGAGCAATTTGGAGCGAACAAGCTGTGGCTAGAGCTCCCGCGGCTTCTTTTTCTTTAGGATACTTTTTAGTGAACTCAATAAAATAGTCAGAAGCCTTGTCGTAATCCAATTGCTTCTCGTAGATCTGCGCCACATTCAAGAGCGAGTCCTTGGCCTGCGGCTTATCAGCGAAGTTTTTGACAATAAAGAGATAGCTTTCGATAGCCTGAGCAATCGCACCTGCCTTGATATAATCGACGGCAGCGTTGTACCAAAGCTTATCCACTTCTGGATCTTTCGGATACTTGCGAGCCTGGGCTTCCGAACGCTGAGCGCGTTTGAGCAGGTCTTTTTCTTTGCTAATATCTTCTTTTTCTGCTGCACGCTGGATGTTACGCAGATCCTGGCCGACTTTGTTATTCCTATATTCAGGAATCTTCAAAAGACTGTCTGCAGTAGCTAATAGCTCCTTTCGGTCGTCTTTGACGATCGGAATTAACAGGTCGACAGCCGCCTGGCCTTCTTTATCTTTGGGATATTTCACCGCAATATTCTTCAGGTAACGGATGGCGTTGTCTTTCTGTCCCGAATGATAAAATATGGTCGCAATACCAACATCGCAACTTTTGACTCGAACCGGATCATCCGGATACCACTCGGTATACTTTTCGCAAGCTTTGATATAGTTGCGGGCACGGGCTGAAACAGGCTTGGGATCTTTGAACTCTGGCTTGCGCTTCTTCAAGACTTTAAACTCAGGCTCAAAGTCTTTGATAAAAGCATTGACCATGTTGATCGACACTTCCTTATGCATATTCTCGCCTTTGTCAGCCTTATCTTTAAAGCGAATCGCCTTGTCTTTGCCGAGGCTGGCGATTTCCAAGTAGTAGCGACCCGCAGCTCGATAATCTTTCAAGTAGTATTCGATATCGGCAAGGTAGTACATCACACCGGGAACTTCCCGAGCTTTGGGATGATACTTAATAAACAGCAAGTAGCCATCCTTGGCCATCAGGTTCAGCTCACGATTATCATCCTTAATCGCATTCTGGTGAGTAAGAGTCGCATAGTAGAGCATTTGATCTTTAATAACTGCCTGGGTTTCCAGCACCAGTTCCTTTTTATTGGCCCGCCCCCAATCCGAGTTTACGGCATACATCTGAGCATAGCGTTCTAATTCAGACCAAACTCGTTTGAGATCGCCCAAAGCCGACGAGAGACTGACAATTTCTTTTTGCGCGGTGGGGCCTTCAGGATCGTTGGGCGCAATCTGCTGGAACTTTTTCAGAACATTGATCGCTTGGGCGTAGTTGCCTTGATCCGAAAGGATTTGGGCTAAAAGGGTCAGAAAAGGCCCAATGTAGGCGGCGCCATTGTTAGCGCGATAGTAGGCAATCGCTTCGTCAATCATCTTCAATTCAGCAAAGGCAAAAACCATGTCTCGGAGAGCTTCTTCGCGCAGCTGCGCGTCTTGAGGAGATCCGCTTTTGGCCAGGGAGACCAGCTGCTTCCAGTAACTCAAACCCTTGCGATAGTCACCTAGGTTATAGGCACACCAACCCAGTTTAAAAACCGACCAAAGATAGCGCTTGCTGCGCTTATATTTCAAAGCCTTACCAAAACTTGATTGAGCGTTGGTAAAGTCGTTCCGATCAAAATAGAAATCACCCAGGGACGCATAGGCGTCACCCGAGATTGCTGAGTTAGGATATTTCTGGATCAACTGGGTAAAGATGCGTGCCGCATCCTTTTCCTTACCAAGGTATTGCAGTGCCACCGCTTTATTATAGGTGATTTGGTCAGCATTTTCGCTGCGTGGATATTCCTGCAAAATATCCGAAGACTGAGTGACCACAGCCTTCCAGTGTCCCATAGAGCGATTGGTGTTCAGCCGTGGTTCTGGGCCTTTTTTTCCACCATTATTCCATGCCTGCCATTTCTTATCATAACCCCGCTCTTCTTCTGAACGGACATAGGTCGCTTGTTCCATATTGAGGTTCAGGACCCGTTCCAGAATCTGCAGTCGTTGTGGTGATCGAGGCGGTAGACTCTTCGCCGTCTTTTCAAGATAGCGAGTGGTTTTATCAATACCTTTGACCAGCTTCCTTTCGACCTGCATGGCAAACACCGCGGATCGCTTGAGCTGAGGGGAAGCCTTTTCCGTTTTCTTCTCGCGCTTTCGTTCGGATACTTCGAGGCTCGCGCGCTTTTGCTCCTGGGCAGCGAGATGCTCCGGCGCATGCCAGAGTAGCACGTAGCATAGCAGAATGAGCTTGACCAAAACGCGCATAATTCATCCTTCTTAATCACCCAGCACGGAGCATTGCCGGATCGGCAACGACCGAGAATTCATTCACCCCGACCCTTTGAAGCCTAATTCTCCTGCTCTTTGCTATCAGAAGGCTCTTTCGTCAGACATCGACTCGCCATGTTATAGACGTAGAAGCCCAATTCATCCTCCCAGTACTCCCCTTCGAAGGGCCAGTATTCGAGTGTTTGATTGATATTGAGTTTTTGCATACCCCCGATAAACTGAGTCTTCTTATCTTCGCCCCCAGTGACTTTAATCAGAGCCCGCAAGCTAGCCAACTTGCCAAGCTGCATTTCGGCGACGATCAACTTGGTTTGGTTCGAAAGTTCCAAAAGTTCCGTATAATAGGTCGTTCCTTCTTTATACATTCTTTGTCCGGCATCCAGGACGGCGGCTGACTTTTTCGATTCCAGAAATTGATTCAAGTTTTCCAACAAGCCAGATGCCTGCCATTCGCGGTAGTTACGCAAGGAGTTCAATTCACGATCCGTGAAGCGAATGGTATCCATAGCTTCTTTGAAACTATCCACCTGTGAAAGTTTTTGAACTATCTCCTCGGCCCTTCGATAGGCGGAAAGCTGGCTATTGCGATAGTCATATACAAATTTGAAGAAGCCTTTTGGGTCACCCTTGAACCGATTAAGCATCCCTTTCACATCACCAAAAACAGGCTGATAGCGGTCTTTGAAGCGTCGCATGGATTCCTTCACCTGATCGTAGCGGCACATACGCAGGAAGGTGATGGATTGCAGAATATAGGCTTCCGGATAGAAGCGATTATCATAGAAAGGAGAATGGATGGTATGAATGTTGCCAAGACCATTATTGAATTTTTCCATGAAGAAGAATGCCCAAGAAGCTTCCCAAATAGCATCCAGCCAGTTTTCTGAATCTCGTGGCACCTGACCGTAGTAGGAAATCGCCTCAGCAAAGCGCTTGATCTCATAGTTGACGCGGGCAATGTTCATGATCGACATTTCCTGCAGCTCACGCATATCGCTGCGCTCCCGCGTCCCGGCTAAAACTTTCTCAAAAAGAGCGATCGCCCGAGAATGCCGACCTTTGAGGTTGGAAATCACTCCTTCATGAAACTGGGCGCCGAGTTGGTAGGGACTACCTGCTGGTACCATAGAGAAGTATTTTTCTGCGGTTTCCAAGCTGCGTTCACCAAAGGCCTCAACACCTTTGTAATAAAAGTAAAATCCGCGAGCAGGACCAGGCACATCCGACAGCCGAATTTCGGTTTTAAAAAGCTGCACCATATGGGATTGGCCGAGGCTCAATTTGCTATTGATGTTACCAAGCTCTTCCAACGCCGAACGAAAGAACGGATTGTCTTCCGTTCGTCCACGGCGCACGATCAAACTGTAGTATTTCGATGAGGAATAGAATAGGCCAAGTTTTTGCAGGCTCTGGGCCAATCCCCATTCGGCTTTACGCTTTTCACCCTTGTTGTCCGATTTCTCATAGACTTCGTAATAGGCGGCAGCCGCTCGAACATAGTCCTTCTTCGCAAAGAAGTTCTTCGCTTGCTTATAGTCCGCCAACGCAACGCTTGCTGATCCAGCTAAAGCGCCAAAGCAGAGGACAACTAAAAGTTTTCGCAGACAGTCAAGCATGGGTCCTCGACGCGCTAAAGGTAATACGCCACCCCCAGCAGCAGCGTAATCGTATCATGGGGAGCAGTTCCACCAAGGCCCTGCTGGGTTTTTGCTTTCAAAGGACTGCATTCGCCATCCAAAATTTCATACTGGAAACGATTGGCGCGAAGATCCCACTTGTAGGCCATTTTCCGAGACACAAAGTATCTCTGACCAATCCCTGCCATAAGAGTTGGATAGGATTTTGTGGCATTTTTGGGCACATCTTCAGCTGTGGGATCCAATTTTTTGTCCGGTGGCTCACAGAAATCATTGTAGCGCCAATCGATTCCCGTTTGACCAACGCCCGCTTGCAGATAGGTATCAAAATACACGAGTTTGCCGGAAGGCAACTGCCATTTTCCATAAATCGGAGTCCACTGTAAAGCCAGTTCTGCCATATAAGAGGTACGAAAAATCTGGGTCTTGATATCGAATTCATCAAATAGAATACGCTTATCCTCACGGTCGATACTTATTCCATAAGATCCCGTAGCTTCGATCGCCCAGACTTCGTTAAAATGATAGGTCAAGAGACCTGTACCAAGAAAAGTATAAATAAAGCTTTCATTCATAATGGTGTTCATTGCCGCACCCACTTCCAAACGCCCGGCCTTGGTGAAATAGCGGGGGCGAATGACGCGGATTTCGACGTCCTTGAATCGTTCCGATTCATCGGCCTGAGACATCGGCCAAGCACTGAAGAGACTCGCCAAAATCGCCATAATTTTCCCAGCCGGCATCCAGCGGGAAGCGTTTTGACCGGCTCTTCGAGTGAACTTACTCAGCATCAACCCATACACCATCAGATGTTTTCTTTAGCAACGAGGAGCTTGAAGGTAACAAATTCAGCCTGCTGACCTGCAAGCATAATGCGCCGCATGATTTCGAAGTCGTGCTTCCTATCCATCTCGATAGTGATTTCGCCAGGTTTGGCTTTCTTTTCATCGCCACCCCTTAGTATATCTGCAGCAGCTTTATTCACCTTAGCGATCTCGAGCAGCTCTTGAAACACGGGATAGACAGCTCCCTGCTGAATATCCGCGGCAGCGACTTTGCCATTTTCAAGGCTTGCGACTTTTTTATTATTGATGAGAATTTCATTCCGATTGACCACGATACTCGGAATTTCGTCCATGCTCACCAAAGTTACCGAATCTGGCAACTCTAGATTTTGGTCCACATCGTGATTGGTTGGATCAGTGGAATAACTCATCAAAAGAAAAGTTACCAAGATACTAAAAATATCCAGCATGGGGGTCAGATTCAGTGATAGCGATTCATTGCTATCTCCACCTGCTGATGCCATGGCCTGTCTCCCTACAATACGTTACAAAATCACGCTACCCACCACAACTTTTTCGAATAGAAAGACGTCTCTACCTGTCTTGCGCAGCTCTTCCGCATTGGGGAGTGCTGGCCTCGGCTCTTTCTCCTTCATCGACTTGACTGCATCGAGAGCCTGAATAAATATTTCATATTTAACCGTATCGTCAGCATAGATCGTGACTTTATCATTTTCAGGCGCCTTGACTCTGAGGGCGATCATTTCCTGATGGAAACGGGCGATATCCTCTTTGTCGACCTTGAAAGTCTTTTCCTCTTTCTCGATCGGAGCCTCGGTCCACTGGGAAGAGACCTTGATCTGTGCATCTTCCACATCCACCCGGATGTTAAAGGACCGCGATGGTGGTTCTTTAATTTCGGCTGAATTTGATAGAAAAGGCACCTGGACTTCGATTATCCCGAGCCCAATGAACGATGCTGACACCAAGAGAAAGGTGTTCAGAATCGAAAAAATATCGAGGAACGGCATAATGTTCAGCTCAGGGGCATCGACTGACACAGCGTTGGCATTGCCTCTGCGCTTTTTCTTGTTACTCACTCGCCTCTCCTGTCAGGCTTTTTTCGCACCTTTTAACTTCATCTTCCTGGTATAGAGAAGATCGTTAAGTTTGGATGCATTCTTGTTGATATCATCGACCACTGCTTTCTGCTTAGCCGTTAGAACGCCATAGGCAAACAGACAGAACAGAGCGACGGCCAGACCAAAAGATGTGGCGTTCAGAGCTTCGGCAATACCCTCGGCAAGCAGCACTTGCTTTTGAGCACCTGTGGCTTTGGCAACCGCTGCAAAAGATCGCATCAGTCCAAAGATCGTACCGAGCAATCCGAGCAGTGTGGCAACGTTGGCTGTCGTTGCCAGGAAAGCCACTGTTTTGTTGACCTTAGGCACGACTGTGAGGACCGCATAGTCGATGGCATTATTGATTTCCTGAGTCGAATCATTGGAACGCTTGAGTCCCTCAGCCAGCACATAAGGTAGAAGCTTCGGACGGGCTTTTTTACAAAGCCTTATCGCGTTCTCGATAGAGTTATTCATGACCATTTTTTGTACCATGGCCATGAATCCATCGCTGTTGATCAGATCGAATTCCATCCAGAGTCGATAACTCCGCTCGATCACGAGTCCAAGTGAAACAACAAGGACTGCCAGGATTGAGAACATAACCGAATAGCCGCCGGCTTCGAAATAATGGTGTACAGCCTCCATATCCTCTCATTCCCTCCTTAAAAGATGCGACCTGCTGGCCTTCGAGGGCCCTGAATAACAGTGGACGCTTTTTTAGCTTTAATAAAATTCTACGTAGCAGAGAGGCATCATGTCAACCTATAGAGCCATCTTTGCCCGCTGGGCTATGGATTCCACTTAAGCCTTGCGTTATAGTAATAGAGAGCTAACAGGCTAGAATACAGCTCAGTACGGCTTTGTAAGTCGAAAACATGTGGGCTTTTCTGCTGCGCTTCTCGCATCTTCCATCTCGAGGTCGCGCCATGAATGGATCTTTACTTTTTGTCGATTGCAGCGGTTACAAATCGCTTCCCTCGATCGAAGCTTTGCGCCTCATCAGTGGCGGACAGAGCCTGGAAAGCGTCACCAATTTAAACGCAGCTCTAGAAGTTATGCAAAACAATGCCAACATTAGCATTCTAGTTAGCAACATACCGGACTTGCAGCTGCTCTCACGCTTTCGCCAGACCAATGCCAAAGGCGAAGCCATCCTTGTTACCGAGCTACCGATGAAAGAGTATAGCGCTCTTCTGAAGAATACCGAAGAAAAGCTCTTGGATCATGTCATCGCCAATAAAGGCCGCGAGGGATGGACCATCCATCAGCTCCGGGTGACGCTTGCCAAGATTCACAGTCGCGACATTTTTGGTATTGAAAAATATCTGGCACCATACACTATCGTTCATCGTGCTCAGGTGCGTGGTTCTGCGGAACGCGAAGAACTCAATAGCAATGTCATGCGTTTTGCCGAAGCTTGTCATCTGGGCCAGCATGCAGCCCGCATGGCTTTTGGCATCACGGAAGAACTGCTCATGAACACTGTCTACGATGCACCTGCAGCTGCCGGCATTGCTCGCTTTAAAAATGTCGAGCAAACCCAGGCCATCGTTCTCCAACCGGAGGAGTATGGGGAGCTGACTTTTGGCTGCGATGGACAAATTCTAGCCATTTCCACGGCCGATCCATTCGGTGCTTTGCGTAAAGAAACCCTGCTGACTTATTTAAAGAAAGTTCTGAAGCGCGATGAAACGGACGGCCTGATTGATGAAAAGCGCGGCGGCGCTGGTTTAGGTCTTTTCAAAATTCTCTATTCAAGCCACGGCATCGTTTGCAATGTCAAGCCCGGCGGTCGTACCGAAATCATGGCATTGATCGACGTCAATGACCAACTGCGAGATTTTGCTTCGATGGCTCGCTCAATTCATTACTTCCGTACCTGAGTCATGATGACAAGACGCGCAACGAGGGCCGCATAAGACCTTCGGTATGACACGTTTAGGCCTCCTTTTGCTGTAATTTTCTACGGGCGATGCGAAGCCTGCTTGCCAAGCGGACCTGAAGTGCCTAGACTTTCTCCCTTGGTCCCAAGGGCCATCCGAAAGCCTTATAGGAGTCAGTTGAAATGAAGGTAAAGGTCAAAAATCCGATTGTGGAGCTTGATGGCGATGAAATGACCCGGATCATTTGGTCTCGCATCAAGGAAAAGCTGGTTCTCCCTTTCCTCGATCTCGACATAAAATACTACGATCTGAGTATCGAGCATCGAGACAAGACCGACGATAAAGTCACCTTGGATGCCGCTGCGGCCATCAAAGAATACGATGTGGGAATCAAGTGCGCGACCATCACTCC
>JBGSRE010000332.1:0-6795 GCA_041737755.1 Oligoflexus sp. | reverse complement strand
CTCTGGCGCCTAAAGCGCCTGAGACTATCCTGAGGAGTGAAACGACGAAGGATCTCGCTGATAAGTACCTGATTCCACGAGATCCTTCGCTTCGCTCAGGATAGTCCCTGGGCGAAATTTTCAATTTCGCGCCAGCGACTAGTTATCTTAAAAGTTTTAAGGCTGGCTCTTTTGATGTCGCAATGACTTAGTAATCTTCTAGTAAAAATGAGCAATGGACTGCAATAATTTCTGCAAGTCCAAATCTTTCTTGAGGAGCGGCGGTCCTCTGTGGCCGTCATAGAAGTCAAAATAACTAGCCAGGAACGTTTCATGAGTCTTATGTGCCGAGTTTTGCTTATTTTTAACATCTTAAACCTGCTTGCTTGTGGCAACAGTCCCAAAGAAGATTCCCAGCTCAAAGAAAATGGACTTGTGGGTACTACCTGTTATTCACGTCCCCTGGTGAAAGATACGCAGGGTCGCAATGCGTGCATCACCCCCCAGAGCAACTGGCCTGGTTTGTCAGCAGGTGAGTTTTGGTATTCGATATTTTTGGCCGGAGTTGCCCGTAAGGCTGCCGTGCAATCATGCAAAGACGCCAACGCGCTGGACTATGGTGTCAGGTTTGGCAAAAGCTGCTTCTATGCCTGCGAAGAGGCGGCGGTGACCAGTTGCATTCCTTTGACTCCCAATCCTGATATCTAATCGATCCATAGCGTGCCCTTGGGAAGGATTCTTATGCGCAGCCTGAAACCGAAAGTTCTCGTATCGATTGTTGTGGGTAGCTTGGCGCTTGCCAGCTATGTGCTACTGAAAAAGCCCGCGGCGCCAGCCGTGACCGCCTCAGTTGTCAAAGTTGCTGAGCCCGATCCGCGGCCGAATGCGGAGGGGTCGGACGAGACCGAGGCAGCTCCTGCTGCCATCAACCGTTCCCAAGAACCGGTCAGGCAAGAGGAAACTTTAGAAATCATGGAGGCGATGCACAACTTTGATGAGTCGTTTGCCACTGCTGTCGACCAAGGTCGTTTTGATTTTGCCACTCAACTGGTGCTCCGTAAAATGCTCGAGCATTCTCAGGATGCCAGCGAGCTCTATGAGTGGTTAAGTCCCTTCCTCAGCAAAAATGAGTTTTTGTGGGGTGATTCGAGCTTACTGCTAAGCTATTGGTCTGCTTGTGTCGCAACAGACTGCAATCGACAAGAGTTGTTAGCGAAGTTTACTGCGAAAAATCCTCAGTATGTAAAGAAAGAACAGCAATGCTTGACAACATGGGCAGAGGTGATGGACATCATTGAGAAACGGCAGCGTTTTGATACTACTTCGCTACCGAAACTTTTTTTAGATTTGAAAGAATGTATCGCGGTGAACGGTGTGGACGATGATGCGCATGTGAGCTTGGTTCAGTACTTTTTAAGTATCGTCAACATTCATTCGGGATCGGGCGCTGCTCAAGAGCATTATTTGGAGCTCAAAGAGAAGTTTCCCCAACTACCGGAGCTGGATCGTTTGATTGGCAAAGCCCGTTCCTAGAAGGCTATCAGTGGCCTCGTCCTATAATTTATCAGCTGACCGAGACCCTGCCGATCCTCACAATGGATTTGACGCGCGGGGAAAACGCAACCAAGCTTCGCCTTGCCATGCTTGCCAAAAGCTATGACTTGTAGCCAAAAGCCATAGCCCGAAAAAAAAGAGCAGTAGGACTCGAGCACGGCGAAGAGGCAGTTGCCAATACATCGCCAGCCAGGCTAAGCCAAGCATAAGCTGCAGGCCATGCAGCCCCAAGAAGTGAGCAACCCTCAGATCCCCTGCAACGACCGACCAACCGACCAAAGGAAGGCCCGGCCCCCCATCGGCAGCACCAATGGTATGCCCTGTTCGCGGCGCAATTGCTGCACCAATCCCACTCCCGATGAGACTAGCCCCAAGCCCTAATCGAATGGCACTGAGCCAAAGTCTTTGCAAGGCAAACAATGCGGGCTTTTTCAAACTAGAGTACCAAACTATAAGAAGTAGAACTGTGTTGTAGGCTATCGCTATCCCCATCAGCTGATAAAGAACTGAATTAAAGATGCCATCATTGTTGAAATGCGAAGGCACCCCCCTCCCAGCCTGTAGCGAAATGATCGCCACTTCAAGCAAAGCTACCCAACTTGCATGTTTAGCAAAGGCTTGGGCCCAAGGATGCTGCCAATACAGCAAAATGCCCCCGAAGCTTGCCAGAAATACCGCCAAGGAAAGTTGAAATTTTAGGGGCTTTACCCACACAGAAGCCCCCAGAAGCATCCGTTGGTCCACGAGGATCAAGACCAGTGCGACAGCAGAACCCAAGGCAAAACCAATCAGCGTCCTGTAAAGCCAAGGAAACGAGGATTTGAGATCGTAGCAAATTTTAGGCAGCATCAACGCGCCCTAGATTGAGGCAAGAGCAGAGGGAAGGTCTTGTGGATGAGCAGGCCAACAGGACCAAGCATAAAAGTAAAAAACAGCTTGATCAACAAAAGAATTCTGGATCCCCCAGCCGCACTATGCTCGCTGGAGATATAGGCACCAACAAACAAATCAAAAGCAAGATAGTGCAGCCATCCGCCAAGAAAAACCCAATCATTGGCAAAGGCGGCACGGAGCCCTTCAAGACTGGCAAAACTTTCTAGACTTAGCGCAGCCGATCCCTTGGCCAAGCAAAAGCAATAAAAAGCAGCAAACACACAGCTTACAGCACCATTTCTTACCAGAAAACCAGTGACCGAACTGCGTGGCGCAATCGCCAGCAAAAGCCAAAACGGCAAAACCAAAGTGTTTGCCATTTTAAAAAGTGTGGCTGGATCCAAGGGAGGCATCGTCACTCCTTAAACATAAAATTTTCAACATGATGAGCAACTTTAACAAGTTCGAGGGCACAGTTCTAGCCCATCTCTTATCAGGAAAATACTAACGGCAGTACTAAGCGGCACCCACATATTCCATATCACAATTGGGTTGATTCTTTCCACGAAGTCAATGGCTTTAAACCGAAGGTGCTTTTCTTTGAAAGAATTTTCGAACGATCCATCGGCCGATCAGGAAGAGGAGGAATCCAGCCAAAGCTACGATAAGATAAAGCTTGCCGATCTTGATGTATTCGAGGATCGTTTGGCCATAGAGACCGACGAGAATGACTTGAGTCGGGACACTGATCAGCACGGCTGTGCCGTCGATAGCCATGAAGTGAATGGGCTTGACCTTCAGTAGGCCACAGGTGAAATGTCCAGGAAAACGAAGTCCAGGAGTGAAGCGGAATACAGCCGCTGCCCACATTCCATATCGACTCGTCCAGTCGAGGACCTTGTCCATGCGCGACATTTGGTTTTGCATCAAACGATGATTCTGGATCCTATAACCGAAATGTCGCCCAAGAAAGAAAACAAGATAATCAGAAAGGAAAACGCTGATCGTGGCAACGCCTGCAGCTACATAAAGGTTAACAGCCTCTGCACCGGGAAAAGGTGGTGGGTAAAGGTCGGGCCGCGTGCCCATATAGGCGACGATGCCGGTCGAGACGAGAGTGATTTCTTCGGGGAAAGGTAGCCCAAAACTGGACAGGAACATGAGCACGACAATGGCTGTGTAAACCCATATCGCTTGATAGGCATACTGGCTAAACCATAGAATAATTTGATCTTCTGAAATGCCCAAGAGCTGAGTACCTTTCCGAACCTGCAGGATATGGCTGCACTATACCTAAGATAGCAAGCCTATGGCCTTTATTATTTGCCTAGCGAGCTCCGAGTGCATGCCATTGCATCCTCTTATAACTTGACTGCCCGCACATGGACCGCGACTCATATTTTTCACTCGTGCCTTAGAGCGAGTGATCTCACTTTCATTTTAGCAGATGAGACCCGTTTTGATGTCGAGCTTGGGCCATCCATTTTGCCGGCTCTGATCGGCAGAAATTGCCTCATCGGCTCGTTTTGGATGATGGGCGGCCGATTGTACTTTGCTGCCGAAGCTGCTCCGCAAGATAAGCCGGTACACAAAAATAATTCACGCTGATCGACGGATTGTATCCGCCTTCTCGCGGCAGAGGATAGATCCGCCGCGTATGGGTGGTAAAGCCTGGATGCACCCAGTACCCGGCATTTTCCAAGCAAGCTTGCCAGCTCAGACGATCGGTTTCTTGATCATAAACGTAGGCTGGCCTTAAGCCCTGACCAGAGAGTTCATGCACATAACGAAAACCGGCATGATAGGTATTCCATCCCGTCTGCAAGAGATCCTCATCGCTGAGAGCCGATTCCTCGGTGAAAATCAGTAAGACACCGGCCTCATTATAAGCTTTGAACATAGCGATCATCTTGTCATTGGTCTGCTGCCTGATTTCATGAAAGCCATTGCCGACGACCATAACGGAGCCTTTCAATGATACACCCCAAGCATCCAACTGATCGATCAAATACTGCGGCTCACCGATATCGGCCTGCCTTACAAAACGCATATCCCTAGGCAATTCACCACGTTTCTGGGCTTCCATAGCTCGATCGATCGCCGCATCTTCCAGATCAGCACCGAAGTATTGAATGCCCGTCGAACCACTACGCGCAAAACGCTGCCGCGTTGCTTCCCCCTGCCCGACGGCATGCTCAACGAAGACGCCAAGTTTAAAATCGAAGCGTCCCATAAAGCAATCGATGCTGTCATTGATCATGAGGAAGGTCTTCTTATTTGCATCCTGACTCGCTGCAACATTTTCCGAGCGGGCGACCCAGGCATGTGCCGCGCGAGCGTGAAGTAGGGGTTCATGATGTTTCATGTACTCATGATAAGCATGAATAATGCCGAAGGGACCCGAGCCTCTTTCTAAAACACGCTGTCCCAGCGCTGTCGCCTGACCATTGCCCGACACAATTCCAGCCTCGCGTAAACAGCTATTCATAAGCTCCGAACCAAACACTGTATCCGGGATCAGCTTTACCAGTCCGGACTGATAGTAGGGGCTACTACGATAGGCCAAAAGCAAAGGTAGCAATCGATATCCGAGCTCCATTTCCAGTGGCCCTGGAATCCAATTCGGGGCCGGCGAAAGATCCTTTGGCAGCGTCAGAAAATATTCAAGCTGGCTCTTTTCATCTGCAGCTAAAGGCGACCCATCGAAGCAGCCTTTCAGCAGCGGCAGCCAATTGACAGGCGCTGCCGGATCGAGAGGAACAAAACTCTCCAGCATAAGGCGAATCTGTGGGTAGGAGCTCAAAGCATAGACATCTTTGCCCACTTGACCTTCGACCACGGCCCGGCTTTTTAGAAAGTGAAAGTCATAGCGCAGCTGCTGCAGACTGAGCTTTTCTTTGGTACTCAGATCCCTAAGATCCAGGGGATGGCCCGTCTTCAATTGTTTTAGGATACCAGCTCGATGATGACTGCTCAAAATATGCTTCATGAGCCACAGATCACTCGGCGCCGTAACGGCTGCGGTTTGAATGACCGTTTCCAAGACTTTGATGGCTCGAACCTGGGATTCTGCATGAGCACCAGAGGCGATACTTAGCTTTTTTTCATGCAAGCGATCTAGCAGCGCTGAACCCTCTGCAAAAAGGTGCGGAACATGGTTCATCCACAGCTGAAAGGATGCTTCGGAGAGGATGGGAAAACCGGCGCTTGAAACGCCCGTTTCGCCTGTGATGATGGCGTCTATGACGGCATTTAGATCCATGATACCCCCCAAGCTTTGATTTGCCCTCACGAAAGGGTAGCTCAAGCCTTGGGAAGATCCTAGACACTTCGCTCTAAGCCCATAATTTTCTCAGCATTTGGGCAGGACCAAGGATCTATAACAAGCCCAGAAATGAAGCTCGAATATCTCGCGTCATCTGCCCTGGGCATAGGATAAAGTCAAGTTAAAACCAATAATGAGTCACGAGCAAAGCTTGGTAGCCATAGTCTTTGGAATAGGCCTCATCCAACTTCCTTTCAAGCTTTGCATACAATTCCATATGCGGGGTAGGAATCCACTGCACGCCAGGACCATAGGCACGCTGCCGCTTGACGTAATCATCGCTGAGTGCATCCGCTGATTCCAAGCTGGCAAAGATCTGCACCCCACGATAGACATCGTAGCCTGCCTTACTGCTGCTGATGAGGCCGGCGTGCTTGGGTGTCGAGGTATCATCGCTTTCTATTGGCTTTTTGCTCTGATAGTAGACTTCGCTGAGCAGATAGCTCTTCGGCGAAAAACCAATCATAACGAATGGTCCGACGGCATCGCGGGCCCAGACCGCGCCTGCGCCGTGCAAATAACTCAAACCCACCGTTGAGCGCTCGCCCACAAAGGTGGAGCCACGCACACTGTAGCCTTGCTCTCGCACCTGTTCGCCTTCATCCGATCCGCCCAAAATAACATCCGCGAACCATTCCATTTTCTCGCTCGCATAGCCCAACTCCACATTCATATTCTCTTGCTTTTCGTCGAAGCCCAGCAGCTTGCGAGCCAGCAAAGAATGATCGGGATTGGCAATGCCAAAGGCAGGATAGAATCGTCCAGCGCGTGCCATCCAATTTTCGTCGAATTGGTACTTGCCATAGAAACGACGAAGATCAGGTTTGCCGCTATAGGAACCGAAACTCGCCGCAAAGCTGGCCTTTTCCACCGGTGTCCAGGCCAGCTCAATATCCGCCTGCATTGGAATTCCGGCCTGGGTTTTGGTGATACGATTATCATTTTGAATCGACAGGAAGCGAATATCACCGCCAACATTCACCGAACTTGGCAGCTCCACTCCTCCGTACATAAAATCGGCCTGTTTCTCGCGCGACCAGGTCGCCATAAATTCTTCTTCAGCC
>JBGSRE010000671.1:0-8147 GCA_041737755.1 Oligoflexus sp. | reverse complement strand
AATATAGCGGGACTTGGTCCGAATATCTCAACAAGCTCAGTGATAAATATACGGTAGTAGCTCCGGACATGCGCGGCTACAACAAAAGCTCGCAGCCATCAGAAGTTGATGCCTACACGATTGATAAACTAATGAAGGATATGACAGGTCTTGTCGGAAAATTAGGCCATCAAAAGGCTTGTCTGGTTGGTCATGATTGGGGCGGCATACTTTCTTGGTACCTCGCCGCGCATTATCCAACGGTCTTCTCTAAGGTTGTCATCATGAATGCACCCTTTCCAAAGGTCTATGAAAAACTACTCAATGAAGATAGAGAACAAAAGGCCATGGCAAACTACATCCCCTTCTTTATGAGTCCAGGCAGCGAAGTTCAACTGGCTGCAAATAATTTTGCAGCCCTGCTCGAAATGTTTAAGACGTCCACTCATGAGTTAACAACCGACGAATCACAAGGTCTTCTCGATGCATGGCGTCCGGGCCTTTTGGGACCGGTTAATTACTATCGATGGTACATACCTCAACAAGGCCAACTCGCTGCTGCAATGCCGACCATATCTATCCCAACTATGCTTTTTTGGGGAGAAAAAGATACGGCTCTTTCACTTAAAAATCTGGAAGGACTCGACAAGTCGGTTACTGATCTTAGGATAGAACGCTACCCAGATGCCACTCATTGGATTAATTACGAAGAGACGAGTGATATCTCGGCAAAAATTCGCCAATTCTGCGCAGAATAAATACCTTCATAGCTCAAGCACTTCTACGACTTATATAGCGTCCGTGTAGTCCTCTCATCGAAGACTACATTATGTCAAGCAGTCTGAATACCAGCAGGAATCTTAGCAGACAGACCCAGGAGCATCGAGGCCTCCTTTAGGGAAAGATATTCGTACCAGGCTATTCATGAAATAAATCTCAAGATTCCGCAAAGCGCGAGTTAAACGTGTAGCGCAGCTAAGGAGCGGCTTGTTGCGGTGCAGCACGGGAAAGCCTCCCTGCCAGGCCTTTAAAAACGTGGGCAGGCGAACGTATTGCCTCCCATTCGAGCTTTCTCTCCTGCCATTCCCGAAAAAGTTCTTGTCGCAGGTAAAAGCTTGTGATTAGACTCCGCCTCGCATCGATACAAAGCATAAAGCAGGGCATGAGTACAATATGAGTCAAACTTAGACTTATATCGCTCGCCTCATCCCAGCCTAGAGCGCATTTTGGAGGTCAGCATGGTCTTGAGATTTTCATGGTTAGTGGCTTTAACTTTCTCGCTCTTCATTCAGCCGAGCGCTTTTGCCGGCAAACGCTGCGGCGGGCAAGGGGATTGGCGCAGCAGCCTGATTCCTGATCAGTGGGGAAATGCCAAGTTTTATAAGGCTTGTAAGAACCATGATGACTGCTACGGCACTCTCGGAGCTAACAAGGACCGCTGCGATACCGACTTTCGTCGTCACCTCGAAAAGGAATGCCGCCGCAATAATCCCACTCCGGACTGCTTTGCTGCAGTTGAGCTTTATGCGTCATCGGTGGCAAGGATGGGAGGCGATGCCTATCGCAGTGCTCAGGCGAATCCCGAATCCAACCGCAACCCTACGATTCACGGCGGATTCTATATGCTAGATTCCGGTGCCGTAATCTTTTCGAACGGCGATTCCGCTTACTGTGGCTATGTTTCTGAAGAACATTTTGCTTTTACCGGAGCGCCTTGGGGCGAGGCACGGAAGAATCCTGCAAGGGCGGAGCAGCTGGATTCACTCGACAATCATGGATTATGCAAGGTCGCTATTCCTGCTGGGGATTTTTCGATCAACGGTCAGCCCGAGGTTTACTTCTCAAATGGCCAAGACGCCTACTGTCATGTGCCGAGTCCAAGTCTCGTCCATTCAGGCGTTCGCCAATATGCTTGGAACATTCGCGAAGCAAGTAACTTCGCCTTTCATGGCGTCTGCAGCTATGGCATTTCTTTAGGATTCTTTGCTGTGCGGGGCCAACCTGAAATATACTTCTCGAACGGTAAAGACGCTTACTGCTGGGTGCCCCATCCTCGCTTCGTGCAGGGTGAGCCCTATGTCTACGATTTCAATATTCACGCCTTTACTCACTTCAGAAAAGACGGGCCCTGTGGGGGCATGAACTAGCCTGTCGGTGTAGCTTGGTTTGAAAGTCGTGGGCTGATACTAAAGAAAAATCTGGTGGTTATCTTACTTTAGGTGAGAACCGCCATTTTCTATAGGTTTGCTCTTGGCAGTCGAGGTGGCCTAAAGCAGTCCAGGATTAAAGGCAAACTCACCGATATTCTGCGGTCCTAAAGGCTACTTCCAGGCACCATTTCAAAATCATCTCCCGTTCCATTACAATGGAAGAACCTAATATCGCTAACCGCCTGCGACAAAAAGAAAGAAAAAGGTGCCAGTACCTTTGCCAAGCTTGCTCTTGCCGCCGCTTGAAATCGCTGAAGGAGAGACGGTGACGATTTCTCTCGATTATTCGATCGAGGGTTTGGTCATGGTTCAAGGAAGTCAAGGTTGCTGGAACAGTGATGAAGGCACTAAAAAGCGCTGCATCAGCCTTCCCAAATTCAGTCCATCGCTTACAAAGGACGCCCTTTAAGAACTAAAGACGTGCTGAGGAAAGTGCTCAGCTTTTCAAGCATAAGCGCATAAGATTGAACGATGTTAACTATTAGGTCGATATCTTCACCGTCGAGCCCGAGCCCGAGCCCGATGTCTTTGACATCTTTGATGCGGTCTAGCAAAGAATCTAAATCTGATTCGCCAATAGTGCGATACTGCATAGAGGGCTCTCCTTGTCCCAAGGCAGATTCTCGAAGCCCTCGCACCACAGACGATAAATCAAAATCTGCAAGCAGCGATTTCAAATCAGGTATGGGGACTCGCTAATTGGCTCGGGTGCTTCTATATTCCTGAACGGCACGATGAATGGCTTCGATTTTAACGTCTTTCATCCGGATCTCCTTTCGCTGAGATCCATCAAACCAGATAAAAAAGTTTAGGTTAAGCTAGCTTGCCGTAAGGATACCGAGTAATCAATTCGCTTTCAGCATCCGATAAAAACTTGCCCCCGAAGCCACGTAGATACCTCGGTCTGCTAAAATGGGAACGATTTGATGGGGACTTTTATCGCGGAACTCAGCTGATATGGCGATCCCGACAACTGGAGGCTTCCCAACTGCTGATACCTGACCTCAGTTGACCTGCGAAGAGGCTGACGATATGCATGACATGCGAATAGCGTTGAAGTTTTTAGATACATTTCAATCCGCCTTCATTCATTATTTTTTAGTTTGGAAGTAGCTTTAACTTCGTGGAAAGCTAAATATCCAAGAGTCAAAACGGTCAGTGGTATGACAAAATACAGCAATGCCACTTTGATTTGGGTCGTGCCAGGGTGCTGTTGAGCATCTAGAATCAGGTAAACCGTATAGGCGATATAGTAGCCCAAAAACATAATTCCACGACTACGCGAGATCGAGTATCCGATATAAAAAACCGGTAAGCAGGCTATTGCAGCAGCGATCATGATGGGAAAATCAAAGCTTAAGGCACCTTCGGATACTGGGATTCCTGCTGGTGATACGATCGACGACAGACCCAGTACCGACAGGAGATTGAAGATGTTACTTCCCACCGCGTTACCAACGGCAATATCGCGTTCGCCTTTAAATGCAGCGATCGCAGATGCAGCCACTTCTGGAAGACTCGTACCGGCTGCGACTATAGTCAGGCCTATCACAAGTTCGCTGATCCCCCAGCCGCGCGCCAGCTCTGTTGCAGCCTCGACTAATAGTTTACTGCCATAAACCAGGATAACAAGGCCTCCTAAGATAAAGGCGAGGCTTGTCATCAAGGACTTCGAGCTCTTGGCCTCTATCGCTTCCGAGGGGCCGCCGATTTCCCGTTCGTATTCCTCTTGAATTGCCTTTCTTTCAGCAGAAGCCGAGCGAATCGCAAACCATGTATAGGTAACTACACCCAAGAAGAGGATACTCCCTTCAATCTGTGAAATGTTTCCATTCAAAGCCATACCATAAACAATGAGCGAGGCTGCGATCATGATGGGGACTTCTTTTTTCACCATCTGTTGAGCTACGATCAAAGGGGCAATGAGCGCCGAAAGCCCAAGAATGAAAAGAACGTTAAAAATATTACTCCCTACCACATTGCCGACGGCAATATCGGCATTGCCGCTGAGCGAAGCCTTGACCGAAACCGCGAGTTCTGGAGCGCTCGTGCCAAAGGCTACCACTGTCAAACCAATAACGAGCGGAGTGAGTCCGAATGCAAGTGCGAGCTTTGAGGCACCACGCACCAAAAAATCCCCCCCGATAACCAACAAAACTAAAGCACCAATGAGAGTGAGTGCTAACACGAGCGTTCTCCTAATTGCGATAAGTTGATGCTCAGCTACCAGGCAAATCGTCAGTTTCGAGTCTGAGGTCTTAAACATAAGGACAAGACAACAAGCCCCAGGATTGCAGCGCAAGTTGAACCAAACAAAATCCCCGATTTGGCAGCGACGAGAGTCTCGCCTTCTAAAGCCAGCCCACCGATAAACAAAGACATTGTGAAGCCGATACCGCCTAAGAGCCCAGCTCCAAACACCATCTTCCAGTTGACTCCAGGTGGGAGATGAGCGAGTTTGAGCTGAACAGCCAACCATGCGACCATCGTGATGCCGAGGGGCTTACCAAGGACCAGACCGAGAGCTACGGCTATCGATGTATTAGAAAACAAGGATTCTGTCTTGAAAGGCACTCCCGCGTTGGCCAGAGCGAACAAAGGGATGACAGCAAAAGCCATCCATGGGTGAAGGGCCTTTTCCAAACGGTCAAGAGGAGAATGATACTCTCTTCCGAGATGGATGAGTTCGTTGGGGTCAACCGCGGGACCTTCACTTTGATTCTTTTTGACAAACTTCTGCAGGCGCTCCCAAAAACAATCGGTTTTATAGAGGGCCATAGCCGGAGTCATAATACCAATGAGAACACCAGCGATGGTCGCATGCACACCTGATTTAAGGAAGCCAAGCCATATAAAGATACCAAGCACCACATAAGGCCATACTTTTCGGACTCCGGCTTTCTGCATACCGAACATGCATGCAAGCCCCACAAAAGCCAAGGCAAGGGGGAGAATATGAATCGTTGCTGTGTAAAAAATTGCAATGATTAAAATGGCCCCAAGATCATCAACAATAGCCAAAGTGACCAAAAAAACCTTGAGGCCATGGGGAACGCGCGAGCCGAGGAGCGACAAAAAGCCTATAGCGAAAGCGATATCGGTGGCCATGGGAATTCCCCAGCCTCGAACGGCTTCACCCGGCTCGATAAGTGCCAGGAAAATCAGGGCTGGTCCCAACATTCCGCCTATGGCCCCTGCGGCTGGTAGCATGGCGGCCTTGAGTGAACGCAACTCGCCAAGTACGACCTCACGCTTTATCTCCATTCCAACAACGAAAAAAAAGATCACCATCAAACCGTCGTTGATGAAAAGACCTAGATTTTTTTTAAGTTCAAGGCCGCCGAAAACAAACCAGATGGGGGTTTCCCAAAGATCAAAATAGGTCTTAACCCAAGCAGAATTGGCCCAAACAAGCGCGGTGAGGGCTGCCATCAGCAGCACAATACCACCTGCTGCTTGAGTTTCCATAAAATGACGCAATCCTCGTACGGCATTATAAGCGATTTTGGCCATTCACAGACTCCTTACTCCAAACGATCCAGCATCCTTGCAGACTTCTGATTTAGTCTCAACTGTCTTCGTAGAAAAAAACTATTTAAGGTGAGCATTACCCCATTTCGAGTTGACACTAACCCAGTAAGGAAATTGTCATATCGTGCCATTCTCAGGAAATGTCGCAACGCTGCAATTGAAGAACGCTCACAAAATTAATTATACAAGTCTATCCGATCGATTCGTTCCATTTGAAACCGCTTCCTCGAAGTCGCCAGATCCCGCAAGTATTCTGTGAGCGCCTCATAAAAGGCGCTTTTATTTTTTAGGCTTGTAGGAACGGAGCTGGTAGGATTTCCGGGCGTTGTAAGGCAGAAGGCTCTCGAGTTTTTCTTGTGTATTTACAGCCGGCAGTTCTTTGAAAATCAGACTCAAGTAATCAAATTGATCGATGCCATTGGCCTTTGCCGTAGCCAAACGTTTCAGTTCAATGATCGCCCATGGTGCGGCAATGGTCGTGAGGGTTAAGCACAACGTCGTTGGATATTATCCGATCCCGGACGAGAAAAAGCATGGACGCGGCCGCACCAAGAAGTACGGCAAGAAACTAAAAATCTGGAATCTATTCGAGATGAGATATAGCGATTTCATCGAAATTCAGCGTCCCATTCGGGATGAAGGAGACTTAAAATTAAGGGCTCATCCGCTAAAAGTGTGGGTGAGGCAATCTTTGTCTAGGGCGGATTTAGCGATTCTGCTATTTTAGCCTTTGGCGTGGGGATTCGGAATAAACTTAGCCTTTGTCTTGAGCCTAGCCATGGCCTTGTGCGTGATCGTGTATATGGACCCGCTCGAATTACAACTGGTTTATGAAAAAAAATGGCGATTCGATGGAAGAGAATTGGACTGCTAACGTATATTCGGCATTTGTGAGCTTGAAGCTCTTGCAATGATGGTATTCGCTTGCCTTGCTCCTCTATCGATCCTTCGGCCTCTAGGGCCATCACGATCATCGGGTTTTGCTAAGGCTGGTCTTTCCATTTCGCATCAAATCAGATTTTTCGCAGTTAACTGGTAGTAAAACTTGGATCGGATATATTTAGATTTGGAAAAAACTTAAGCTTTGGCAGGCGACTTTAAAATCACCGCTTTGGACTGGTCTGTGCTTTGGAGCTACCGTTATTTAGAGGAGATGGCCCTTGAGCGTGGCCTCGAACTTGATTATGCCACGCTCCACTATCTTGGTATCTGAGTCAGAGCGTCTTCAAATATTCGATGATAGCCTGGCGTTCTTGATCCGACAAAGAATCGCCATATGTATGTCCTTTGTTGCCGTATCCTTTGAGACTCGTGTCGTAGATATAACGCTTGGTGAGGGGTAAGGCTATGGCTTGTCCAGCGTTAAGTTTTTTAAATTTGACGCCGATATGCTCGACATCGTAGTCTTCTCCATCGCCGATTTCGATTTTCTGCCAATAGTCTGGTCTAACTTTTGAATTGATAACCCCCTCTATAGTTGGGACCGATCCATTGTGAAAGAACGGAGCTGTGGCCCAGATGCCATCTAATGGCGGCGCCAGGTAACCAAAATTTTTGATGGTCAACAGGCTAATTCCCTTCAAATTTTGAAATGCTTCCTCATTCCAATCACGAAAACGCTCGTTCTCTGGACCGGTCTGCTGCTCCATGAGCTCGCGGTCGGTGCCAAGAGCGTCGATGGGGGTAAAAACTTCGGTATAATTTCCACCTTCTCCATAGGTGCCGTGGCAACTAGCGCAATGAGTCACATAGCTGGACTTTCCCTTAGCTGCGAGTGTCGCATTCACGGCTAATGGATAGACAGGAGCTTTAAGAGTTTTGATATAGGCTTCTACATCATAATAGGACGGCTCATTATCGAGATAGGTCTTTCCATCGGCAATGCAGAGGGTGGCAGCCAGCGACATGACCAGATGATGGTTATTTGTATATTCGCCATTATAAAACATGGATGTTCGCTTGCCCATTCGCCACCACGGAGGGACATCAACCGGTGGAAAATCACGAGAGGGCGGAGCCATAGTCTTGGTTTCACTCCACTTGAAATCTAACGGACTGCGCCTCGCAAAAAGCGCATATGTTAGGTTAACCGCTGGATTCACGCCAATGGTTTTAGTCTGAATATAGGGCGAAATTGCGTTTATTGAATCTCTAAAGATATTGACTTCTTTACGCTCTTCGGAAGTAAGTGCAAAAAGCGGCAGAAAATTAACGAAAGTGCTAAGATCTTGAGTATAATCTCGCGACCGGTTACCTAGACCAACTATGTATTGGTCGTTGACTTTATCGCCATGGCACGAGAGACAGCTGAAATTCATGGCCTTGACTCCACGCGGGGTATCAAAGACATTAAAAGAAGCCTGAATTTCAAAATTATCAGGATTTCTGCCTGGAACTTCGCTCGTTACAAAAACCTTAGAGGCGGCA
>JBGSRE010000293.1:0-7001 GCA_041737755.1 Oligoflexus sp. | reverse complement strand
GACCGCAACCGAATTTATAGTATTGCGTCCTCCAAAGGACTGGTAGCGCAAGAGTCGGAGCGAATGACGGACAATGAAGTCTTCGAATTGCTGTTTATTCCAGGTTTTTCGACGGCCGAAGTGGTATCCGATCTATCCGGACGCGGCGTGGGGATGGATGTCGTCAAGACCGCGGTGATGTCTTTAGGAGGCAACGTGCGCTTTGAATCCATCAAGGATAAAGGCACGACACTGACCATTAATATCCCCGTCCCTAAATCGATTATGGTTGAACAATCTATTGTGGCCATATCGAGTCAGATTCTCATCGCTGTGCCTTTGAGCTGTATCAGCGAAATTAAGCCTTTGCGCGATATGGATTTCACTTACATCAAGCCGTTCTGGATGATTGAGCATAACGGAAAATCTATCCCCATCGCCACCTACGAGCAGCTAATCAATCCCCAGCAGATGGATCGCCACAAAATTGATATCGGTGAAAACGAAATGGTTGTGGTCATCGTCCATAAGGATATGTATGTGGCACTTCGCATCGATGAAATCAAGGATCAGCTGGAAGCTGTGGTTCGTCCCTTTGATCGTATCACCCAAGTGATACCTGGCTTCAAAGGTACTTCCCATCTCCCAGGCGATGAGCTTGCCTATATGGTTTCTTCTGAAGATTTCATTAAATTAGTCACGCAGCATAGCCACAATCAAAAAGTCAGCCAGGCTGCGTAGGAGACAGAAACGATGGATAGCCTGGAACATTCAAAAGAAGCGATCCTTGAGTTTCTCAAGCAAAACGATGACGGCATCAATCGTTTACGCGAGACGGCACTGAAGGCTTTGGATGAAGGCGCTCAAGGCTTGGATCGGGCTATTGTAGCATTTGATGAATTTCAAGCCCTCGCCGAACAAGCGCAGTTTCCCGTCCTGACCGAATGCTTGAAAGATATCAGCAGCGTGCTCAAAGCCTGGCAGGGTGATAGCCTATCCATTGCGCATATTACCGATGTCAGTGATGTCTGGGCCGACGTCATTTATGAACTTTCCAATTTCCTCGTGTTCATGGCTGACGACGATCCGCATGTATTGAAGGAAAGAGTCGTCTATCGGCTCCTGCAACTGGCTAAATCTTGGACTACTGCCGCCAGCAAATTTGCCGGAAAAACTCCTGTCCCATCCGATGGCTCGTGGGGGCTTTTCGAGGATATGGCGGTCAAACTCCAGGACAGTTCTTGGGGAATGGAAGCTCCACCAGCAGCGGTGGCAACGCCCTTAAAAGCCCTTCCAGATCTGGTGCCTAAAGCCCAGGCCTTGCCCAAGAAGACCGAAGAATCTGTCCCTGAAGCCTCCTTGGCCAGCCACTATTTGATTTGCATGCTTGGCAGTCAGCAGTACGCGTTGCCTATCCATCAGGTTCGTGAAATTCTCGAGCGACGTCCCGAGAAATCTTTGCCCCTGCAGAGACCAGGAATTGTTGGTTTGGTGACCGTGCGCGGTCTGGTTTGCCCCGTCGTGGACGTGTCGACTATCCTTTATTCCAAAGAAGAATCAGGCATCGAGCAAGATCCCCAGAAACGCTGCATGGTCGTCTGTGAAGTGGACCGACGGACTTTCTGTTTCAATGTTGATGATGTCAAACAGGTGGCATCGCTCCACGAATTCCAGGATCTGATCACTCCCTTGGCCAATGAAGGCAGCGGGCAACGGGCGATATCACATGTCTCGCACTTTCAAGATAAGTCTGTGCTGTTTGTTAAAATGAGAGAGGTTATTCCAGCATGAGCGAGTCATTCGTATATCCAGGACAACTAGCATTTTCCACGGCACCCATGCTCATTAAAACAATACTTGGCTCCTGTGTCAGCGTTGTTTTTTGGGATGCGAAAACTAGTATCGGTGGCCTCTGCCACTATTTGCTGCCGGTGCCTACGGCTGGCGCGATCCCTTCCCCACGCTATGGGAGCTTTGCCATACCGGATCTCTTGGATAAATTGCTAGAAGCCGGTGCTCATCGCGAACATATCAAAGCTAAAGTATATGGTGGCGGCAATGTCGTTAGCCAATTGAATCGCTTGGATGGAAATATTGGTGACCGCAATATTGAGGAAGCATTCGCCCAGCTCAAGAAACTCAAGATTCCAATCATTGAAGAAAACATCGGTGGCAAGCTTGGTCGACGCATCACTCTCGATACCCGGAATTTTGCAGTGGAACATCGATTCTCCGATGAAAAGACCAGCGATTCCTCGAATCTTTCCGGAGTTCAACTGGCTAAAGTCCAGGATCGCATTCGAGTCCTCATCGTTGATGATTCGGCGACGATTCGCACCCTCTTTGCCAAGGCTCTTGCGCAAGCCGCCCAAATTGAAGTGGTCGGAACCGCTACGGATCCCTATGACGCCCGAGAAAAAATCATCGCTTTAAAACCTGATGTTCTCACCCTCGATATTGAAATGCCAAAAATGAACGGGGTCGATTTTCTGCAAAAACTCATGGCCCATCACCCCATGCCGGTAATCATGGTCTCGTCTTTAGGGGCCGACGGCGAAGCCGCACAAAAGTCGTTGGAACTGGGTGCCGTGGAATTTGTTCAAAAGCCCTCGCAGTACGACCCCTCGCTCATAGCTGAGTTGGGTGAACTCCTGATTCATAAGATCATTGCTGCCTCGACGGCCAAACTGAATGCTCGCAAACCGGCTGCTGCGAAATCATCAGCCTCCGCCAATACCAAGATGAGTTCGGCTCCCCTCCATGGACTGAATCTTATCACCGTCGGAGGCAATGTCGGTTGCTCAGAGCCCCTAGCAATTCTTATCAAAGGACTGGCTTCGGACACACCACCAGTCGTCGTATCAGTCTCCACCATTTCCAGCTTTATTGGCACTTTCACGCAGAGATTGCAGCAGCAAAGCCGGGTCGAGCTCCAGATATTGCGTCAGGAAGAAACCGTCCTCTCGATGGGCCGAGTCTATTTTGCTACAGCTGACAGCCATGTGCAGATTCGAAAAGCGAGCAATGGTACTCTCTATGCTCGCCTCGATAAAGGCGGCCCCTTTTTCGGTCAGCGGCCGTCATCGGAGAAACTGTTTCTCTCGGCAGCGGAAGCAGTCCCTGGCTCGGTCTGCGGCATCATGCTGAGCAGCTTCAGTGCCGATGGTATCAGTGGACTTTTAAAAATTCGCGAGACAGGCGGGATCACGATCGTGCAAAATCCAGAAGAGGCAGCCTTTAACGCTACTCCTGCAACCGCTATTGAAAAAGGTGCCGCCGATTATATTTTGAATGCCGCTGACATACCAGCTTGTATTATGCAGCTTCGCAATCGCAAGGTCCTAAGCGCAGGATAGGTCTTTAGCTGGCTGCTACATCGCGCTTTTGAAATTCTCGAATCAGCCAGTCGGCAATCTGCTCCAATGGCAAGACCTTATCAATACCACCCGCCTCAAAAGCCATCTTTGGCATTCCATAGACGACCGAGGTATTTTCGTCCTGAGCGATGTTGTAGGAACCAGCCTGATGCATTTCCAAAAGGCCTTGTGCACCGTCGCGTCCCATCCCTGTGAGCACGACACCGATAGCATTTTTACCGGCAATTTTGGCTACCGACCGCATAAGAATATCGGCCGCGGGCCTGACGCCGTGCATCGTAGGCTGCTGATTCAGCTTCACATAGTAGTAGGCTCCGCTTCGAGTCAACTCCATATGAAAGTTGCCAGGCGCGATCAAAGCCAAACCAGGTTTGACTCGATCCCCTTCTTCCGCTTCTTTCACTTCGAATTCACAGATCCGATTGAGGTTTTCTGCAAAACTCTTGCTAAAGACGGGTGGCATATGCTGCACGATCACGGTACCCGGAATGTCGGGCGGCAAATGACTCAAGACGACTTTAAGAGCTTCCGTCCCACCGGTGGAAGCAGCCATAGCGAGAATCTGGTGGGTGGTCTGTCCCAAAGATCGACTGACCGAGATCGGCCGATTCGCGACTGGCTTTGCTATCGGCGATGGCATGCGGAAATTGGCTTTGGCAACTGCCTTGACTCGAGAGACCAGATCCAATTTGATCTGTTCCAAGGAATCCTTGATATTGATGGCAGGCTTGGTAAACACATCGATAGCACCGACTTCCAAAGCTCGCAGGGCCATTTCTGATTGTTCCTTGGCTAAGCTGGAAATGATCAGCGTTCGGATCGGCATCGCGGCCATTACTTTTTCGAGAAAGGTCAAGCCGTCCATGCGCGGCATTTCAATATCAAGGGTCATGACATCCGGCTTGAGCTCAATCAGTTTGTCACGAGCCACATAGGGATCCTGGGCTGTTGCCACCACTTCCAGTTCAGGATCACTGCTCAAGATCCGCGTCAAAAGATTACGGATCACTGCGGAATCATCCACAATCAAGACTCGAATGCGATTGGTATTCATGAGGCCTCTTTCATTTTCTTAAAAACGGCTGATTCAACCGTTTGCAGCTGGGGAATGCGGCCCGACCCGGTTTCTGAATGGCCGATAAAAAGATAGCCCTGAGGCGCCAGTGCATCCGCCAGCTGTTCTTTGACCTTTTGGGTGGTGGGTGGGTCAAAGTAAATCATTACATTTCGGCAAAAAATAATATCGAATTTATGCTGGAAGGGATAAGGAAAATTGACCAAATTGACTTGAGAGAAGGTGATCATTGAACGATATTCCTCTTTGACGAGAAAACGACCGGAAGCTCCCGCATCGCTCAATTTAGTAAAATATTTGTTGCGAATGGCGGGGGGAATTTCCTGAAGCTCTTCCTCTTTGTAAACGCCTTTTGAAGCAGTCTCCAAGACAGTCTTATCGATATCACTTGCCAAAAAACGCAGGCGAAAGGCGGCCGGATCAAGACCCGACTCCAGAACAGTGATGAGTATGGAGTAAGGCTCATGGCCACGACTGGCAGCAGCACACCAAAGCCGAATCTCCCGCGGCGAACCTTGGGCGCTTTTGGTCTTCATGATATCCTGCACGGCTTGGGGTAGATAATCAAAATGCTGGGATTCTCGGAAAAATTCTGTCTTGTTCGTGGTGAGGGCCTCAATAAATGCTTTAAGGATCTCGGGCTCATCTTTTTCCAATTTCTTAAAGATTTCGCTGTAATCTTGCAGATTAAACCGAGCCAGAACTTTGGCCATCCGGGCTGCCATCAGGGTGAGATTTTTGGGTGTGACAGGCATGTGAATGCCTGCCTTGACTTTTAGCAAGGCTGAGAGTTTTTGAAAGCCCACTTCATCTTCGGTCAAGCGTTTGAATTTTTCAGCATCCAAAGGAGCGATTTTTCCACTCATTTCCTTGCGATCTTTCATGGCACCACCTTTTGAACTCTGACGAACCGAATCTTACATATTTTCTCTTATTTTACAAAATCCCGCAGGATAAGGCTAGTTTTTGCAAGCTTGGTCTTTTGCCAAGGGCGAGTCGGTCGAGAAAACTCATCTTTGATTCCGTCCTTCCGATAGACTGAGAGTCGGGGATTACTTTCGGCAAAGGAACAGCCACATGCGCCTACAAAGTCTCACTTTCAAACTTTTGGGTATATCGACGGGAACCCTGGTCGTTATGTTCCTCGCCTGTCTTTATATGTTTATGCTCGGATCGGACAAGCAAAAGCTAGCTGCGAACGCGGAATTATTTTCGCTTACTTACGACATTTCGCAGCGCCTCGGCAAGCATTTTTCGGAGCGCTATGAGGCTATTAAAATTTATGCCGACAACTCTGTCTTTCAGGGCAAGCAAACAGAAGAAATGATGAGGGCCCTCAATAAGTATGTTGGTCTCAGCAAATCTTATGAGCTGATTGTCTATGTAGACCTTACTGGAAAAGTACTGGCGGTGAATAACCTCGATAACCAGCGTAATCCCATCGATGTCACGCAGCTGCAAAATCACAATTTTGCCAATGCCCCTTGGTTTTTAAATACCGTTAATGAAAAGTTTACCGAAGATTCGAGCAAAGGTTTGGTTGAAGTCTATTTTGAGGACTTCATGATTGACCCCCTCACGGCTATGGTCTTCAAGAATAAAAGTATAGGCACCAGCTTCAGCACCCCTGTCCGGGATGACAAGGGCAAGATGATTGGGGTCCTATCGAGCCGAACCAATACGTCTTGGGTCGATGCTGAATTCATCAGTCTCTATAAGCGCATAGAAGATAAAACCTACGGCACCTTGGAGATGACTTTGCTGAATAGCAAAGGCGAGGTGGTTGTTGATTACGACCCTTCCGTTCAAAAGCTCACCGATAAAGTCGCCTATGATTTGGAAAAAGTTGCTCTGAAGCTCAACTTAGCAGATGCGGGAAATCCAGCGGTTTTGGCTTCACTCAAAGGCGAAAGCGGTACCGCCACTTCCATGCACAGCAGAAGACAGAAGCTTCAAGCCACGGCCTACACACCGGTCGTAGGTGATTATATGCCTGGTAGCGTCAAATGGCTGCTGCTTCTTCGCATAGATGAACAAGCACTCTTTGGCAAGATCCAAACGGCTAACACCATGTTCTTTGTGGTTTGTGGAATTGTTCTAGCCGGCTGCCTTTTGTTTTCTGGTATATTTGCTCTTCATCTCAGCCGTCGATTGAAAACTATTTCAGAAAAAATACTGGAAGCAGGCCACTCCGTTGATACGGTTTCCCAGCAACTGTCCAACGCCAGCCAGGACCTTTCATCGGGAGCAACGGAGGTCGCTTCTTCATTGGAAGAGACGGTATCTTCCCTGGAAGAACTGACCAGCATGGTAAAAACCAATGCCGATAATGCCGGTGAATCAGCTTCTTTAGCCCAAAACAGCAGTAAGGTCGCCAAGGAAGGCGAAGCGGAAGTTCAAAGCCTGATCAGTGCGATCAGCGATATCAATGAGAGCAGTAAAAAAATCGAAGAAATTATCAACGTCATCGATGATATTGCTTTCCAGACCAACCTACTGGCCCTGAATGCAGCCGTCGAAGCCGCCCGGGCTGGGGACCAAGGACGAGGCTTTGCTGTCGTGGCGGAGGC
>JBGSRE010000285.1:0-15359 GCA_041737755.1 Oligoflexus sp. | reverse complement strand
ATCGCTTGCATAAGAGGAGCATTTTGCGAAAGGAGCCCGCGCCAGAGAAGTGGGAGGCACTCGTAGGATTCAATAAGCTGTCCATTGGCTATTGTACCGACATTCCAAGGTCCAACAGTTGAAACAATTGCGGCAGCATTGGAGCTGTGGACGCCTGGTTCCAAAAGCTCTTTCCAATAGAATTCCCAAGGACCTTTTATCTTCAGAATTTTGCTGGAAGCATCCATGCTGCTCATATCGATGGGTGGAGCACTGAACTTTGGCAACTGCTCGCTGCTAAGGGCCAAGCTACTCGCAAGGGCTAGGACGCTGGCCAATAGAGTCACGAGAAGCTTTTTTAGCTGACAATTTTTGAGTTTTATGCTGCTCTTTTTTTTCTGCACAATCATCCAATTCTTGGCGATAAACCCAGCAATATCCGAGAACATGCTTATTGGGGTTATCGTGACAAAATCAAAAAATATGAGTGATTTTTTTTGTGCAATTTGCAAAGTTCCCAATCTATCCCATAGAATCAGGATTTTTGCTCCAGGCTTGGAATTTTTAAACGGAAGGAGAAAGAAAGAACCGCAGATACGCTAACCAATTGACTACATTATTACTTTATTGGGACAATACTTTAAATTTTTGCATTTGGTAAATTTTCGAGCAAAACGCTACCCAGCGCGTATGAGTAAATCTTCCCGAAGGTTCCTGGAACGAGAGCAGCAAGGGCCAAGTTCCTGCCTTGGGCTTAAAGACGCTTCTGGAATTTATGTATTCTCTCTCAGCATAAGTGACTGAGGGAGAAAAATCCGATGATCCTTGCCTTGTGATGACTTATCCAGCAAAAGACTTTATAGTTGGGGGCATAAGGAAAATCCCATGAAAAAAAATTTTCTTCTAGTTTTCGCGCTGTTGCTTACAGCTATGAGTGAAAAGCCGCTGGTCATAGGTTGGACCGTATTCCCCCCACTTGTCGAAGTCAATGATGGGGTGCTAGGAGGTATTCTCATAAAAAGAACCAGAGAACTCCTGAGCGAAAGCGGGCTAAAATGGCAGGATGAAGTCCTTCCTTATCGCCGATTGCTCAAAAAATATTCTGATCATAAGGTCGACTTTATGATTCACCCGGCGGCTTCCGCCATCGAGCACGGCTATCTGGTTTCCACCCAACCCTTTTTAGTTGTCAAAGGAGGTCTTTGGAGTCTCCGTCCCGTAGGGCCAACTCCACAAACCGAGAGTATCTTTCCACCAAAAGTCAGTCGATGCGTGGCCGTGGTCCAAGGATACTCTATTGATGAAGAGTCCAAAATCGCCGCTAAAGACCTCGTCACTGTTAGCGACAACGAGGCTGCTCTAAAAATGCTGCTGTTTGGGCGTTGCGATTATATGCTAGGTTACGAGATCCCCATAGAAGCCATCATTCAAGACTACAAACAGAAGGGAACTTACAAAAATGAGCTCGAACGCTTGAGCTATCAGCAGGTCTTCAGCGAAGATCTTCACCTTACGATCAATCCTTCCCTTCCCGATGCGAAGGGGTTGCTCAAAAAACTAGAGGCCACAATGTTGAAAATGCAAAGCAACAGCAAAGCTAAAAGGCATTAAAGAAGAGCAGCTGATGCTCGTATGATTTCCCGCACTGCGCATGCAGCATTAGGACAGAAGCGCACGAGTTCTGACCCATTCGCTTTGAGAGCTTTATTTTCTGGCTATTTTCATATGAATGATTGGTAATAAATGTTAAGCGGCAGGCAACTCAATGTGAAAGCTTGTTCCATGCTCTTGATCGCTTGGCGATTCAAGCTTTGACTCCACCTCGAGAGCTCCACCCATTTTGCTGACAAAGGCATAGACGATCGGCAAGCCAAATCCCGTGCCTTCTTCACCTTTGGTGCCGACTCGCGAGGTTTGAGCTGCCGGATCAAACAAATTCTTGAGCAAGTCGGGCGGGATGCCGACACCTTGATCACTTATCGACAAGCGAATTCTCTCACCCCAGCGATGAGCACCGAAAGTAATCACTGCGCTTGGCTTCGAAAATTTTATAGCATTCGATATCAAGTTAGCTATCACGCAATGAACTAGAATCCTGCGGTCAGCCAGGACCTTGCTTTCCATCAACTCGGGGGCAATGTCCAAGCTGAGTTGCAAATTCTTCTGGTTGAGTGGGCTATCAAAAGTTTTATGGAGATGCTCGACCAAGTTTTGTATGGCAACAGGCTCGGCCTCAAATACAGCTTTCCCAGAATCCACAGCTTCGAGATGCCGAGTCAGGCTGATGATCTCTCCGATCTGCTCGGTTGCATGACTGATTTTTTCAAGAATTTTCCGTTGCTTGGGATTGAGATCCTGATCTTTCAGGACCATTTGGGTAAACCCCCCGACCACAAACAAGGGATTGCTAATATCGTGCGAAAGAATACGCAGCATCCGTTGGCGTTCCATCGCTAAGTAGGCGGCGCCTTCCGCACGCGTATGCTCAGAGTTACGCTCGATCAGAAGATCACGGACCGAGCGAGAAAGAGACAAAGAAATGGTCATCGCCATGGTAACGACTCCCAAATGCAAAGAATAAAGTGTGAAAAGATTGTCTGGGAGGTATCCATGGCGGCGTAAAATTAAGACTGCCGCACCTACCAGTGGTAAAAGCCAGGCGATGAGATACGCTTTAGCACCAGTCTCTTTCTTGAAAGCAGCGTAAGTTCCCATCGCAATCAAGCTCAGTCCGAGAGCCAATACCAGGATATCGACGAGCATGGAAGCTAAATCTCGGGTTGCTAAACGATTTAACAGTAGAAAATTCAGAGTTGCTACCGAAACGATGACTCGAGCAACCCAGACTAAAGCTATGCTGCGATCAGTGGAACGCAAATGCAGACGTGAAAATCGAGTGGCGCAAAGAATCGCGGTCAGCGAAAAATTGCCAAGCAGTGATGCCCAACCACCGGTAGTTGGCAGAGCCACGAAGAGATCGAGAAAACCAGTCACAGTGCCTAATCCACCAATCAAACCGATAAGAAATCCTGCGAACCAGCCCAGAGCAGCTTGACGGATAAATAGGGCGGTACACGCGCTATAGATTAGCAGGGCAAAGAGCACGGCAAGCGCCGATCCCGCTATCGCCGAGTCGCTGACAGTCCTGAATCCATATTCGCGCTGGGGAATCAATTCGAAAGACAAGAGCAAATTGTTATAGGAGGTGACTTGAAATTCTAGTTCGCTGCTGGTGAGGGCAGGCAATTCAAAAGCAATATCGGAACCCATACTGGGCAGGTCTCTTTCGTTAATTTTAACCGAAGCTCCGCTTAGCCCTGATCCCAGGCGAAGCTCTGATGGAAGCAGTGTTACCGAATTCAAGGCATGTTCCTGAAAGGCCATCACATACCGTCGTGGTGAACTGTCGGGGTTGCACAGTTGAAAACGAAGGATGGCAGTGCCACCCGACATGTATCCGAGGGCTCTTGACCGCAGCTCTGCTGACTCGGGTGGCAGCATCTGCATCTTTTGTCCATCGTAAATACTCATGCGAACGTCAATATCTCTGCCATTAATAATGAGATTTGGGTCGAGTGGAAGCACAAACGATGGCGGGAATGGGGCAAGATCGGAAGCATAGACGTTGCCAAGACTGAGCAGCACATAGCTCAGCAAGGCAAACATCCAGTTGTAGTTTCGGCCTGACAAACTCAAGATTTTATTCCTCTTCATCATCCTATCTATCGGTTGATTCTTACCGGTTTTCATGCGGTCGATGCTTACATTATGGGAACGGATTTTAAGGAAAAGATTCTTTTGGTGAGTTTATTCACACAGAAAAGTAGGAATGCTAGCCTGGCTAGGTCTTCTCGAAAGCAAAGCCTTAAGAATTGGTAAGAATTGAGAGGGACGGCGACGATGAGACCCTGGATCATCCCTCAATTTCATTTTTAAGCAAGTCACAATTCTTCAACATAAATTTGCCAAAATTTCTTTCCCCTTACCCAGTCATTCATATAGAAAATAGCTCAATCGTATTTTTTGCTTTTTATAAAACGTCGATGACTTGGCTTTTAAGCCATTCCAGGCCGTCGACGCTACGTCCATGATCCATCTCTTGAAAGGAACAAACGTGGTGTACCTTCCGTTGCGATGTGGGTTTTTGAGCATTCTTCTCATCGCTCAGCTCAATGCCTGCTCAAACCCTCGCCCCAAAGTCCAAGCCGATCCGACCATTCAAAACTCCTTCACGATCCTCGACCAACAAAGTGGAGAAGCTTCAAGCCAAATCGGGATGACAGAGCAGAAATTTATCAGCATTCGCAAGGACGCCTTGGATAAAGAATTTCTGCTGCAAGGGTCGATGATGAGGCAGATTCCTATGCCTACTGCCAATGGTCTAAAAAGTCGAATCGTCGCGTTCAAACGTTCTGCTAACAGCCTCTTTATGATGGAAGCCACCCAGGGTCATGTGATCACGAAGGATCTTCCTTCGCAGATGATTTTGGCTAAGTTTCCTATCATCAGCGAAAGCGATAAGGATCTGGTTCTGGATTTCGGTATGGGCATGGCAGAAACTTTCGTCGCAGGCGATTGGTATAGTTCTGATGAGGGAGAGGCCTATATCAAGACTTTCCGTGGACTTGATATCAAAAATAGCTTTATCGAAGCAGCCTCCTTCCATGGCAATGCCTTGAGCATTAGGCAGATCGCTCAAGTAACCGGCACTCAGCTCGACACGATAGAAGTGAAGTATTACCTGGAACCCTATCTGCCAAATCCAAACTTCAAATCCACAGCCGGTCAGCCATTAACAAACTTTGGCTTCTTTGAAGTGGCGCCCCAGTATCAATCCGATAAGGGCAATGGTGCGCTCGATGTTTATGCCAGCAAGTGGGATACCAGCAAGCCTATCGTCTATGCGATTTCCGCCAATACACCTGTGGAATATGTGGAAGCCGTGCGGGAGGGCATTCTCTATTGGAATCGCGCCTTTCTGAATGCTCCTCTCCAGGCCGTAGTCGCCCCTCAGGGTGTCACGGCGCCGAATTATGATTACAATGTCGTGCAATGGGTGCCCTGGGATTCCGCAGGCTATGCCTATGCTGATGCCCAAATGGATCCCCGGACTGGGGAGATTCGTCATGCTCAAGTGTTCATGACCAGTACCTTCGCAGTATCGGGCGAATCGCGAGCCAAAGCGCTATTGAAAGCTGCTGGGCCCAAAACCAAGGTTTTGCAAGAGGTTTTGGCTATGTCGGGCATGATTCAAAAGCCACTTTGCAATTTCGAATTGCAGGATCATTTCTTTGTAGCTTTGGAAAAGCTTCTGGCATCGAATGCACCCGACACTGAATTTCTACGCATTTCGCAGGATTATATTCGGGAAGTTGTCGCCCATGAAGTTGGTCATACCCTAGGCCTCAGGCATAACTTCGCAGGGTCTTTGGCGAGTAGCTATACTCTGGATCAAAGAGCTGGCATCGTGCAAGACTATATCACGCAACAAAAAATCCCAGATGATCTGCAACCCGCATCATCAGTGATGGAGTACCAAGTTTTTGAAGAAGCAGCGATGACTGGGCAGATCATCAGCAAGACGTCTCGTATTCTCGACTATGATAAAAAAGTTATCGGGGCGCTTTATAGCGGCGAGGACTTGCCATGGGAAGACCTTCCGCCATTTTGTTCTGACTCACAAACCGATCATTGGGATTGCCAGACTTTCGATTTGGGCCGCGACCCCATCGAATTTATTTCCTGGTCCAAGCAGCAGCAGGAACAGAATCTGGTCCAAAATCTTTTCAACAGTATTCTCCGGGCAAAAAAAGCCGGCTCTGACCCAGCTCTATTTGTCGACACCTGGGCCACCCGCTTGATTGGCAATCGCAGCAGTCTTTATCTGCTCCTGAGTGAAACCACTCCGTTGATTCAAGTTCGCCGTCAATTCTCGGTCTTCGACGATAACTCCTCGGCAAAAATGCTCGATGCGGAGCAAAGCTACTTGCAAAATGCCTTGGACCAAAATGGTGGCTGGGAACAATTGCTAGCCGTTCCAAGTGAAAAAGAACTGCAAACCATCCCCTTTACCTTGCGAAAGATGATGCGGGACTATCAAGTAACGGAGGGCGATAAAGTCACAAGTTTTAGCCTGGAAGAGCAGCAACGATACGAAGCATCTATGCAGGATTTTACGCATCGACTGCAAGGCGCTTTGCAGAAGGCTCAATGGGCAACTGTGGCCAGCAAGACTATCATGACGGACAGCTATTTTACCGAAAAGTTCCTGAGCTGGATCGACAAAGAGGCCCGGACCATTCTGTTATCCTCGAAGGGCAGTATCAAGGCTAAAAAGTTTCTGAAAGAAGGCGGATTCATCGAGCTCTCGCTGCCTGATTTTGCTGCGGATGCTCAACTGCGCAGTCTTGTGGTCCAGACCTTGGCCGCCATGCCGACTGAATCCTCCTGGCAAGTTAAAGCCATCAAAGAGAGCCTTGGAGATGACTTGAATGAAATCCTCAATACCTATCTGCCAGATAGTGCGACGATCAAGTTCAAGGAACTCGACAGTGCAGCTCAGGCGTGGCGTGCTCAAGAGCAGGCTTTGATTACCACTCTGGCTTATTGAAATTTTATAAAGTTCTACAGAATCGGGCTCACACCGCTTAGCCGATGTGAGCCTGGCATTTTTTCTCACCCTACCTGATGAGATATGTTCATAAAGATCATTTGCCCTTTCAAGCTGACCACAAAAATTGTCGCTTTTGTGGGCGATTGCGGGTGCTTTTTAAGAAATCTTAACGTATAGCATAGGACCAACGTCAGTTTACGTTTTTGTATTGCTTGTGTTATGGAGTCAGCGGATGAAGCGATCGATATTCAGCGCAATCAGTCTCGTCCTTCTTTCCTCGCTTGTCACGGCACAAGCCCAGGAAGCGAAGCCCGAAGAGACTAAGACGGAAGAAGTAAAAAAAGACAGCAAAAAGAATGACGAAACGAAAAAAGAAGTCATTCGTGTCACTGGCAGCCGTATCAAGCAAATTGATGTGGAAACAGCGGTTCCCGTGACAACCTATAGCAAAGAAGACATAGACCGTTCCGGCCTCGCTACCGTGTCAGACTTTATCAGAAACCGCATTCCTTCTGGCGGTATGACCACAGAAAATGAAACTTTGAATCAAAGCGCCGGATCTGCCAGCTTCGGCGGACGCGATTTCGATCCAGCGTACACTCTGATACTGGTAAACGGTCGCCGTTTGCCCAGCAATGCCATAGCTGACGATTACGTTGACCTTAACCTCATTCCTCTGGCTGCTGTCGAACGCATTGAGTATCTAACAGGCGGCGCATCGGCCATCTATGGTTCCGATGCGGTAGCTGGTGTGCTTAACATCATAACAAAGACATCTTTTAACGGAACTTCCGTGGTGTCTCGCGCTGGAATGGCGCCGAAGCACAAAGATGGGGTTGAGACATCACTGCAGGTCGTCTCGGGTGCCTCTAATGAAAAATCTAACTTCCTCATCTCTGGCGATCTTTTTAAACGCGAAGCCGTGAAAGCCAAAAATCGTCCCCTTATCAATTCTTCCATTTCTCCGGATGGCGATGATGGCCGAAGTCCTTACGGTTTACCTGGCTGGGTAGAACGGTACAACCCTGCTGACAATTCTGATGTCACGCTTCCGTTTAAAGACTGCCCAGAAGAAGCGAAGGCCAATGACGGAACCTGTAGTTTTGATATTGCGCCTTTGTATGAAGCGATTCCAAAAACCGAGCGTCAAAGCATCTACACTATATTTGACCATCAGCTGACGGATTCAGTTAAGTTATTTGGTGAGGCTCGCTTTTCTCGATCTTCAACATCGATTCGCAACGGAGCGGCACCTGGTCTCATCACCTTGACCGGAACCCAGTGGAATGCGATGCCCGCTGCGATGAAGGAGCTCAGTCCTTTCTACGATCCTAACGATCCCAACAAACAAGAAGCGGCAGACGTCGAGTTTTATATCGGCCGACGTTTCCTGGAATTTGGTCCCAGAGCAACGGAGAACCTTAACGAAAGCTTCAACCTAGTGGCTGGTCTCTCCGGCGACATTTTTAGTGATACCAACTGGGAACTGACTGTGACCAAACATCAGTTGAAGAATCTTCAGTTTGGTGTGGGTGGTAACGTCGATTCTGTGAAGGCTGCGGAAGCCTTTTCTAGCGGCATTCTCAACCCATTTGTGCTCAATACCTTCGATACACCAGAAGCTTTGGAAGCCAAACAGGATATCGTTACGGAAATCTTCCGTCTCGGCGAATCCAATCTTCAAACTTACAGTTTGAACTTTGACGGTGATTTGCCATTCTCGCTGTCGGGCGGAAACGCTGCGTATTCTGCTGGAGTCGAATACCGCGACGAAAGCTATATCGACCAGGCTGACTCTTTGTCTCAGGAAAAAAGTCGAATTGCTGGTTCTGCCGGTGGTGTCGGTAACGGTGGTCAGGAAACCAAGGCTGCTTACCTCGAAGTTGCACTGCCCGTAATCCCAAAATTGGACCTTAAAGCTGCTATTCGAAATGATTCCATTTCTAATACCTTGGGTTCAGCGAATACCAAGAGCGCAAGCACCTATCAAGCAAGTTTTTCCTATGCACCGATTGATATGCTGAAGGTTCGTGCTTCCTATGGAACTGGTTTCAAAGCAGCCCCTTTGCATGATCGCTTCCTCCAGATCAGTCAGGGCGTAGAAAGAGTCATCGATCCTGTCTTTTGTGCGAATAACAACATACCTGACGCACAGTGTGTAGCGAGAGAAGTAAACTCTCAGACGACTGGCAATTCGGAGCTAGATCCTGAAAAAACCAAGTACTACAACATCGGGTTTGTTCTGCAACCAATCGCGCCGTTGAGTGTTTCGTTGGATTACTGGCATTTAACAATCGATGACAAGATCGGCAGTTTAACAACCCAGTACCTGATCAACAACGAAGCGGAATATGGTGATTTCATCAAAAGATCGCCTAATGGCGACCTGAAGCTGCCTGGTGCCTATGTAGAATCCAAGCTGTTGAACTTGACCAAAAATGAGAGTTCCGGTGTTGAACTAGGCGGAAGTTATACTGAGAACTTAGGTTTTGCAAAACTTACGAGTGGTTTGAAACTGAGCAAAGTTCTGGTATCTAAAACCCAATCGACTCCAACTGATCCGCTATGCGATTCAGCCAAATCTACCAGCAGCCCCAATGCATCGTGGAATATCGAATTGCTGACTCAAAGCTATAGTGCAGGAGCCATAGTTCGATACGACAGCGGTGGTGATTCTCATGCAGGTGGATTGAATCCCGGCACCTGTGATTTTGCCAAGCCTAATACGAATTTCCGTGTAAAACCCTATGCTGAACTGGGGATGAATGTTGGTTATGTTGCAACATTTGGCACAGAGTTCGGTTTGGGCGTTCAAAACGTAACCGATGCACAGCCAGCCTATGACCGCAACGCGACATGGCCTTGGTACAGTCAGCAGAACTACAGCAATATGGGTCGCTTTGTCTATGTATCCGTTGGTCACAAGTTCGAGTAAATAAAAGCCAAGGGACCTTCGGGTCCCTTTTTTTGCCTTTTCCAGCCTGTTTCTCTGCATTCATTTTCCTTTACGCCACGATTCGCCCCTTACAATTCTTGATAGAAATATTATGATCCTCGGCCAATGCCTATCGTCAGCTATAGCCAGAGGGTTACTGACTCGAAAAAAAATTTTGGAGGATCGATCACCAATGAGCAGCGCACAGAGCCTGGGACAACCCACGGCAGGAGAGAGGCAACCGCCCGCTCTCTATCTTCTTTTCTTTGTCGAAATGTGGGAACGGATGAGCTTCTATGGGATGAGAGCCCTGCTCGTTCTTTACATGACTGCCGCGACGACTGCAGGAGGTTTCGGCTGGTCCCGCGCGGAAGCTCTCAGCATCTATGGCTGGTACACAGGTCTGGTGTATTTGACTCCGATCCTAGGCGGATATATGGCTGACCGTTTTCTCGGTCTGCGCAAAGCTATCACCATCGGCGCGACTACTATGATGATTGGCCACATCTCCTTGGCCTTCAAAGGTGAGTTCGCCTTTTACTTGGGGTTAGCTTGCTTGATTTTAGGCAATGGATTCTTCAAACCCTCGATGGCAACACTGGTTGGCTCTCTTTATCAGGAAGGCGATCGCCGCCGTGATGCTGCCTATACCATCTTCTACGTTGGCGTCAATACAGGGGCCTTTATCGCGCCCTTTATTTCAGGAACTTTGGGTGAAAAGGTTGGCTTCCATTGGGGCTTCGGTGCCGCTGCGGTCGGTATGTTCTTGGGTCAGGTGCTGTTTAATGTCGTCGGTCCTCGCTTGCTGGGTGAGATAGGCAAATATCCAAGGCGTTTGGCGGCCTCGGCCGTCGAGCACACCAAAGAAACCCTGTCGAAAGTCGAGAAAGATCGATTAAAGGTCATCTTCAGCTTGATGATTTTTGTGGTGATTTTCTGGGCTGCCTTCGAGCAAGCTGGCGGCCTCATGACCCTTTACACGGATACCAAAGTCGATCGCAATATTCTCGGCTTTGATATTCCTACGACCTGGTTCCAATCGATTAACCCGGTCTTTATCATGACCTTTGGGCCCTTATTTGCTGTTATGTGGGGCTGGCTTGCTGTTCGAGGCAGAGAACCTTCGGCGCCGATGAAGTTCGGTATTTCCCTCTTCCTCATGGGCCTTGGTTTTATGTGTATGGTTTTCGCGGCTCAGGAAAGTGCCAGCAATGGCAAAGCGAGTGTATTATGGATTATAGCTTCCTATCTCTTACAAACCTGGGCAGAACTCTGTCTGTCACCGGTTGGTCTGTCGATGGTGAATCGACTTTCTCCGGCTCGATATGGAACTCTTATCATGGGTATCTGGTATCTCTCCAATGCTGTGGCGAACAAACTTGCCGGAGTTATAGGCGGATTCGCTGAAGCTTTGGGAGAAGCCCAATTGTTCGGTGCGATTGCTGCGACGGCCTTTACCGCTTCCGCAGTGCTGATCTTTGGTCTGGTCAAACCCTTACGTCGTTGGATGCACGGCGTAGGTTGATCGTTATCTGAAAAGTTGTGGCTGATATCCCAGCAGGGATTCAGCCATTTTCTCCTCGCTCTGATCGCCCCTCCTACCCCTTCCAAGCCGGGTAAATATTGCCGTCCAAATCCTCACAGGTTTCAGCATATAATAAGGTGAAGTGAAGAGTATGTGTAACTTTCATGTCACGGAATCCCGGAATGCGACGCATACCAGACCAAAATTCTGATCGTACCTCTACTGACATTATCCGTTGGCCATCACTTGGATTTTTCCTGGGCGCACTCAAGCGACAATTTCTACTGGCCAGTTTTTTAGTTCTTCCCGTTTTCTTTTTAGTCCTCTTTGGATTGAGCCAATTACCTCTGGAATACAGCTCCAATATCACAGTGCTCTTCGACACTACGGAAGGGACCAGCCCCGCCACTGGCAATGAAACACTGGCCGTTGTTGTCAATCGAATCACTGGTTCCTACATGTCCCGCTTCAAAGATCCGGAATTTTTTCGGCGCGTTGCCAAGCGCCTACCACCAGATACCATGCCGATCGCGCCTCGCACGGAATCGGCGATTAAGAACTTTTTACAGTCCGTTTTACCATCCAGACTCCAGCCTGCTTCCTGGGCTCTTTCTCTGGAAGAGCAGCAAGACCTTGCCATCATCGATGAACTTGAGACCCGCATGACTCCCACCATGAGCATAACGCAATTCACCCTCAACCTTGTGGCCAAAGCTACCGATCCAAAAGATGCTCAATCCATTGCTAGATTAGGCATGGATCAATTTATTGTCGATGAACTTATCCAGCGCAGAAATCAAGTGCTCGCCAGAATCCAAGGACTGTCTGCCTTAGAAACGATCATACTGAAAGAAAAAGAGCCGCAGGACGATCTGAGTAAATCTTCAACCGTGGATGATGGATCCATCATTACCACAGCTGAGGGAAGGCAAAGTATCAAAACCAAAGAACAGGTCCTGGTGAAGGATATCCTCATTAAAAAGGCCGACTTTGAGCGAGCCCAAGCCAATCAGGAAGGCAAACTTCTGCTCCTTAATGAAGAGCTCAATAACCTTCTCTCCAGCAAAGGAATCACCCACCCTAATGTGATTCAAAAGCAAAGAGAGATCGATAAATTACGAAGCGAACCGGTCGACGCTCCGATTGAGTTGGAAATGAATCGCCTGAAAGCTCAACTCCTGGCCATGCAAAGAGACATGAAAAAGCGTGGCATTCCCATCGATCGCAGCGTACAAATCGCCAGCTTTCCCGATGAGACAAGGCGATCTCTCACCGAAGTTACGGCCCAAATTCGTAATTTGGAAAACATTGCTGAAGAAATAAAAAGTGAAATACTAAATCCAGCCAAAAGCCGACGCTTCACCACTGTTCGTGAGCCTGAATCTTCCACTAGCCCTTCCAACAAGAAGCAGCTCCTGGTAGCGGCAGCGGCGGGACTCTTACTGTGCCTGCTCACTTTCGCCTTAACCATCTTGATACGCGAGATCAATCATCCCCAAGTTGTGTCTGCTGATCAGTTGGATCGCAAGTTCGGCGTCCATCCCACTGCGATCGTCAAGGCAGCTTGGCTGCGCAATCAGCCGAATTTTGATGCTGATCAAATAAGGGAGTTACGACCCCAGCTTGGTCAACTCGTCAGTAAGAAGCGTCCTGAATTGGTGCTGCTGGATTCCTATCGTCACATTGCCCAACTCGTCGACCAGATGCAAGACCATCAGATCACGGTCGTGTTTGATACAGGAGCCGAGAATTACAGTGATAATCTTGCAAGCAATTTAACCAAGGTATTGACCGTGGATAGCGGTAGACGGGCGCTCTTTCTGAGCTTTCGTGGGCGTGAAAATCAAACCGAAGAAAATACCGCCGATCTCATGGAGTTTTTAGCCGGCAAAGCTGAATGGAAAGATGTTCGGCTCAAAGGTTCCACAGACGGCAGTCATGATACCGCTTATGCCCGTGATCCCATCGAATCCTTGGGAGCCTTTCGCGAAGATCTCGTGCAAAGACTTTTCAAAAGTTTGCGGGATAAATATCAGATCATTGTCGTCGAAGCATTTCCTCCCGCTTTCAATTCCGAAAATGGCATTCTGCATCAAATTGCGGATGCTGTGGTTTTGCAGATTCGATTGGGTGAAACACGGCACGAGGATCTGCAAAGACTTTTGCACTTCATGGACCGTCGCAAGATCGCTGCGTCCCTCATCTCCTAGTGAGTGTCACCAGATCAGGAACTATCCAATGTGGCAAAAGGGCGAACAGAATGCCCCAGCCGATATAAAAAAGAACCAGATAGACGAATACCCAAGCCATTCCATGCAAGTTCAAAACATTCAGTCTCCGCCCTACAATGACCCCTAAAGCCATCACATGCAGAACAAATAGCAATGCCAGCTGAGTTAACATCGGCCTAGCTCCATCTTTCTTTCCATCAGGAGTCGAAAGCATCCGCCCATCAGAAGACCGCCGAGCAAGAGATTTCTATTCGACTGTAGGCCGAGATCGCCAAAAACGTATGAAAAAAACTGAATGAAAAAGAACAGACAGAATATTCCTAGGTAGCGATACCCCACCATATCCTCATCAAAAATCAACCGTCCCGCTAAAGCTATCATCGTCACAAAGAGCAGACTGAGACTAGCAACGGTGAGAGGCCCCCCATAGCTCCAGGCGAAGAGTAATTGATTATGCGGGATCATCTTATAACGAGGATAGACGTGGCTTATCGATGGCAAGGGATACACTTCATCAAACTCCTTACCAAAACCAAGTCCTGTTAACGGCGCCAAGGAAACTTCACGGAATAAATTAGCATTCTCCAGATCCCGATAGCTGGGACCTTGATTCCCAGTTTCCTGGCCAAAGGAACGATAGAGCGATCCAACCAGCCCAAAAGGAGCCGGTAGAGTCCAAGTTGCTGCGGTAATGACCAGAGAGACTAGAACTGTCGTCACGATCCATCGACCGTAGATCCGCATAAAGCTTTTAGGCAGAAAGAACATGAGTATAACCATAGCAAAAATGACCCCCACATAGGATGCTCGCCGATCATTAAGAAGATAGGCAAGCATGGATAGGGCAAATGCCACGAGGCAGATCAACTTAAGCAATCCTTCCGGCCTTTGCCACACCCAATACAGGAGGTGCAGCATCGCCACGGTGAGGTAGGCCGAAAAATAATGTTCATAGATATATTCAGCTCCTGCATATACTTCGCGATTGAGCATATAATTGAAAATCAATTGAAGCGACTTGAACACCATCAACAAAGTGAAGAAGAATAGGATTTTTCGAAAGTATCTTTCATCACGCAGCAAAACAAAACCAATAAAAGCCCAAATGGGAAAGAGATACATGAAGCGAATCTGAATCAGGGAGGTGACCAGCGACCCCCCTGTGATCAGGCCAAATCCTGTGGCAATTAAGGCTGATAAAAACACCAGAGACGCGATCAACAAAAAGGGCCTGATGCCCAATCGAATCCAGCGCCGGCGCTCTTCGCCTTGGGTGATGATAAAGCACAGCATAGCAAAGCTCATGGCAAAGACTTCAATTCCATTCAAACCAAAAGATTGGAAGAGAATGATGCCCAATTCCTTGGAGATGGTATTCACCGTTAGCCAAGGGGCAAAAGCCACATCATCAATAAAGAAACAGAAGATAAAGAATCCAAGAAAGATCAGTTGGTCGGAACGCGGTCCGAGTCGAGGGAAAATAATCCAGACCGCTGCTAAGAGAATAGGCAGTAAGCTTAATGGGGCCAAGGATGGTTTCAAGAAGATAAAGAGAAAAAGACTCAGCCCAATTGCCAGCAGGAGTGCAATCATATCCTTCCAGAAGGAAGGACCTTTGGTAGAAAATTGCAGAGAGTACTTTTCTAAACTCACAGCTGACCCACCTTAAAAATTGCCTCGATGTCCGAAACTCGCAAGAAAAGTGAGACGCTCGGCACGGAGATTGATAATCCTCTCCTGCAAGTTCTCGTAGCTCACATCAAAGCGATAGAAATTGCGGCCACCGAAGGGTCGAATACCGCCAGTCAAAACTTCCTGCCATCCCAATTGGATATCCGTCACAACTCGTTCCGTTCTGACAGCTGGCGTATCTGTTTTGAACTGGCTCTGGCGACTGGTGATGCCCACATTGATTTCAGCCCGACGGGTTACACTTAAGATTTGATTGAAGATCACTTCGTTGAAATTACCGATACTTTGAGCAAATTGCTGGCGACTCTCTAGCGCGGAAAGGGACAGGGTGTATCGACCTCGTTGATGTTCCCAGCGAATTTGCTGGCTGACGGTACTGAGTTG
>JBGSRE010000219.1:0-13288 GCA_041737755.1 Oligoflexus sp. | reverse complement strand
GACGATAGCAAGGCCAAGGCCCGTTCCACCCTCGTTTCTTGAGCGTGCAGTATCGACCCGGTAGAATCTTTCAAAGATTCGAGGCTGATCCTGGCGCGCAATACCGATGCCAGTATCTTTCACCGCAAGGTCGATAAAGCCTTTGTCTCGCTTGAGGACTATCTGCACATGACCCTTTGAGGGTGTGTAATTGACCGCATTCTGCAGAAGATTTTCCAATATATGCGACATGGCCTTGCGGCTGCCCTTCACCATGGGCTCGCCATCTTCGATCATCGTTTCTAACTTGATTTCTTTGCTATTCAGTTTGATCTGCTGCCTAGTGATCGCTTCCTGGACGATAGGGCGCCAGTCGACCGTTTCCAATTCTATGAGGCCTTCGTTAGCCTCGATCGTAGCCAGATTAAGCAGATCGCTGACAAGGCTGATCATGCGCTCGGCATTATTATTGATGATGCGAAGAAAGCGCAGGTTATTGGCTTTATCTTCCAGCGCCCCTTCCAGCAAGGTATCGACATAGCCTTTGATCGAAGTCAGAGGCGTTTTGAGTTCATGGGAAATGTTGCTTGAGAACTCACGACGAATCTGCTCCATCTTCTCGCGTCGGGATATATTTGCCTGCACGGCGGCGGCTAGGCGATTGATGGCTTCACCCAAAGTTCCAAGTTCGTTATTTGGCAGGCGCCGAATACGAGCTGCGTAATTGCCAAGGCTGATCGCTTCGGCAACTTTGGTCATTTCGGACACGGGATCTGTGATACGGCGGACGATGATCAGGGCCACCAGCAACGAAAGAATCATGCCCATCGAAGCGCCGATACCCAGCGCCGAAAAGATATCCGCAACGCGATCCTGAAGATTGCGCACGGGTACCCCTAGACGAATGAAGAGGGTGCCCTGATCGGTGTGAATTTTTTTGGCCGTATAAAGGGTTTGAGAAGCTTTGCTGTCACTGTAGCGTTTTGCTGTGCCTACATCATTGCGAGCGGCTTCTTTGAGTTCGGGGCGGGCGTTATGATTTTCGTTGACCCGCACCTCCTCGACTTCCGATTCTAGCTGGATCTCTCCGGCCTCGTTCAAAACCGTCAGCCGAGTCTGCGTTTCATGAGCCATCCGCACCAATCGCTTGATGGTTTCTGGCTCTCGCCAGCTGGTACCATCCGCGAAATACGATTCGAATAGCACCAACTTTTCCTGGAGTCCTTCTATCGCATTTTCTTCAATGAAGGTTTCAGCCTTCAAGACCAGCAGGTAGCTCACGACGAAGGTGGTGAAACCTATGATCAGACAATAGGATAAAAAGTTTTTCCAGAAAAATTTGGAACGCATCATTGCAGTTCCTTAAATTTGTACCCCAGTCCTCGGACTGTTTGGATAAGGTCTCGGGATTCGCCGAGCTTTTTGCGGATGGATCGCACGTGCACATCGATGTTTCGGTCGATCAAAACGCCTTCACCGCCGGTGACGGCATCGAGTAGGCGATCGCGAGATAACACAATGCCAGGCCTAGCAATGAGAGCTTCAAATAAGCGGAATTCAGCCAAAGTCATGGGCACGTGGGTACCGCAAACTTTCACCTGAAAGCGCGCCCGATCGACTTCCACTTCGCCCTGTTTCACGACTTCGGAAGCGCTTCGCTCTGTTTCTTGCGGTTTTTGGGTGCGGAGTCTGGTGTAGACCCGCGCCACCAGTTCTTTTACTCCGAAGGGCTTGATCATATAGTCATCAGCTCCGACACCCAGGCCGAAAACAATGTCTGTTTCCTCGCCTTTAGCGGTGAGCATGATGATCGGTATGCTACGTTTCTCTGGTGTTTCACGAATTTTTTTGCAGAGTTCGATGCCGTTCACATGGGGCAGCATTAAATCCAGGACGATGAGATCGACTTTGCGATGAAGAGCTTTGTCCAGTCCATCCTGCCCATCAGAGCAGGTAGTGACTTCGAAACCTTCGCGAGACAAGTTATAATTGAGCAACTCGCGAATATCCGGATCGTCCTCGATGACAAGAATGTGCTTCATAGGTCATCCTTCTGTTTCGTTATAGTTCCCAGCGAACTTTGTATAAGGCAAAATCTGTAGAAAAGCAAAGAATTGCGTGAAGATAAATAGCCTTCCTACGCTGGCAACAAGGCTTTTGTTTAACTATCTGAAATAATTTACTTTTAATTATAAAGAATCGGTTAACTCGCCAACAATTCCTGATAAACTGTCACCATCGGCAAAACTCAGTTCGAGAGGCAGGATAAACACGGGTTTGACGAGGGATTGAAAAGTTACGGGTTGGCGCCAATAATCCTTTTCGGTCGTGAGAATTGCCTCCACCTCGGCGGCTAAGCGGTGCAAATCTTCGGCGAGGAACAGACTATGGTCCGCAACCAGTAGCTGCTTCTGCAGCGGATACTTCTGAGCCTGGCAATGCTGGATAACCCTGGCTGGATGAGCGATGCCTAAAGCCAAAAGGCAAGACCGGACCTGGGACCAGCTATGCTGCGGGCCGCTGGCCTGAAGAGGCTCTCCATTGGTAAAAAACACCGGTTGAATAGGAATGGAATACTTTTGCGAGAACTCTTGGAGCCCTTTGGGGACCTCTGCATGGGTAGCTCTCGTCAAAAGAATGAGTTGAGCTTTTTGCAAAGTACACGGTCTTTCACGGAGACGACCAGCGGGGAGGCAGCGGCCTTCCGCCAAAGGTCGAGGCGCATTCAAGAGAACGATATCCTTGTGTCGGCGCAGTTTCAGGTGCTGAAAACCATCGTCCAGAATCCAATGGCTGGGTGCAGGAAAGTTTTGGAGATAGCGCTGGGCGGCCATCCAGCGATTGCTGCCGATGATGACTGGTACTTGCTGGAGTCGCTGGGCCTGCATCGTCGCTTCATCAGCATGGAAAATTTGACCCGATTGCGGCGCAAGAAGGACTTGCGAGCCGAACAAAACAGCCGAATCATCAGGGCCAAGGCCACTGCGATAGCCACGGGTTAGGATCGCTGGTTGCGACCCTTGATGCAGTAAAAGCTGAGCAACTGCCATGACAATGGGGCTCTTTCCGGTGCCGCCGGCTTCCAAATTGCCAACGGAAATCGTAGTTCCCGGCAAGGTATAGGACGCCAGCCAACCCCATTCGTAAAGCTTGCGCCTTAACAGCATAAGATTTCCATACAGCCAGCCGAGAGGTGCAAGAAGCCACAGGAAAGTTGTAGATAATTTCACGCCAACAGCTCCCGATCGCCGCCTTTGCTCCAGGCGGCTAGGCTCATTTCACTCACAAATCGTCGCTCGCGATCCGTCCGCCTCGGATCGCGGCGATAGGGCAATTTCAAGGTCTGCTGCCGATGCTCCTGTTCGGACCGCCAGGCTATGTTCCAAGTCCCATCCTCTTGAACGGGGAGGATTTCTAGAATCAATTCCCCTGGTCCAGGGCGCTGGGTGCTGTTTTTGGTCTCGAGCTGTGCTGAGGGAAAGCGCTCATGCACTTCCAATTGCAAGTCGGCATTGCCTATTTTTTTCCAGGCTTGGCCGAGGCGATCGGCAAAGGCTCCCGAGGAGCCATTATCCTTAACGATGATATGGGAATAATTGCGAAAGCGGGATAACAGTCGATCGATGCAGTCTTCATCATTGCGGCCGATGAGCCATGGGCTGAGGGCAGCATTCAATTTATCGAGATAATACTGATTGCCGGAGAGCTCACTTTCCCGGCACCAAATTTTGATTTCGATATAGGGCACGTGCGGTCGATAGCCGGAAACCAAGCTAGAGCCAGCTATCGTGGCTTCGACAAGTTCGCCTAAAGCCGATTCGCTTTTGCCGATGAGATGCCAGCGAAAGAGTTGATAGGCATCACTGCCCTTGCTCAGTTCCTGAAGCTGGGGTTGAATGCCGTGTTTCCAGATGGCCTTAATTTCCTCTGGAGGGCCGGGCAGGCACCAGAGTTGCAAATCCTTTCTTTGTAAATAGAAGGCGTCGGCAGTTCCTGCGGGGTTATCTAGGATGCAAGCCTGACTTGGGAAATAGCATTGCTGTTTATTGGAATCAGGAGGCGCAATACCCAGTATTTGAAAGCGCTGGATAATTTTTTCCCAAGAGGCAGGCTGGAACTCAAGAGGATTCCCCCACCAGCGACTGACGATTTGCCTTGTAATATCGTCGGTCGTGGGTCCAAGGCCGCCTGTGATAAAGAGCAGGCGACAACGGCTCGCTGCACATTCAAGAGCGTCGAGTATTTCACGCTCATCGTCGGGAACGGTCAGGTGCCAGACGGGGTTGATCTTCAGGTTCACGAGCTGATCGGCGATCCAGGCAGCGTTGCTGTTGACAATTTGCCCGGTGCTGACTTCAGTGCCGATTGTGAGGATGCTGGCGCGCAAGGGTTCCATAGAAATCTCCCAGGTTCCGGTCCGAAATCGAGCATAAGGGAAGGGGCTGCTCGCGGTAAACAACTTTCCAGCAGGAAATCCTTGCCGACCCTTGCGTCAAAGCCTTGACAGACTCTGCCTTTTGACGCCTTTGTGACATAGAATAGAACTGTCAGGCTTTAACGCAGGGCAGGAGTTCGACCTTGGCAACCAATAAATACAGCGGTGCACAGAAAGCGGCGATTCTTCTTCTTTCCTTTGGAGAGGAGATTTCGGCGGAAATTTTTAAAAGCATGACCGAGTTTGAAATCAAACGAATCGGTAGTGCGATGAGTCGATTGGGGCGACTGGAACAGGAAATCATCGATGAAGTGATGATGGAATTTTACGGCATCCTCCAGCAGAATAAAAAATTCTTCTATGGTGGCAATGACTTCACCATGAAAGTGATCGGCAGCGCCTTCAAGGGTGGTGAGGCTGACGAGCTAATCGAACAGTTGGCCTTGGGATCCTCAGCCAACCTTGATGCATTAGAGCTGATTGATCCTCGCACACTGACCAACTTTATTCGCAATGAACATCCGCAAACGATTGCTTTGATCCTGGCTCACCTTGATCCCCAAAAATGTGGCGAAGTCCTTAAACTGCTCCCGGAAGCTTTGCATACCGAAATTATTCTACGCATCTCTAACCTCGATGCCGTGGCACCAGAAATTATCGATGAGATCGATGACGTCCTACGCAATGAAATCCAGGCTATGGGTTCCATTTCCAGTCAGAAAATCGGTGGTGTGGAACCGATTGCTGAAATGCTCAACCTCATCGATAAAGCGACCGAAGAGCAGATCCTGGACAACCTCGAAGAGCGCGATCCTGACTTGGCCGAACAGATTCGCCAGCTGATGTTCGTCTTTGATGATCTGGCGAAGATCGATGATCGCGGCATTCAAGAAATTATAAAAAATGTCAAACCAGAGCAATGGTTGACAGCTTTGAAAACAGCCTCGGAAGCGGTGTCTGAGCTAGTCTTCCGTAATATGTCTGAACGTGCAGGGAAGATGCTCAAAGAGGATATGGAAGCGATGGCGGCGGTGAAGCTTTCAGATGTTGAGGCCATGCAGTACGAAATCGTGCAAGTGGCGCGTAAACTGGAAGAAGAGGGCAAGATTATTATCGCTCAAGGTGGAGAGGCTGCCTATGTGTAAGTACCTTCGAAGTGGTGGAGGGGTGAGGCAAGAGCAGGAAATGCTGGGTGCTTCATCTTTTCTCGCAATCCTCAGGAAGTCTCTGGACGCCAACTGATTTCCTGAGATACTTCTCTGGATGGATGATCATGGAAGCATCATCCACTTGCCAGAGGAGATTCTTGTATGGGTTGTAGGCTGTCGTTTTGGTTGCTGCTCTTGTGCTGCTCGGAACTTGCCCAGGCGATAGGGCTCGTGAGTTTTACTCCCCAGGGATCCATCAAAAAAGTCTCGCAAATTCAAGCGCGTTTTGACACTGATATGATTGATTTTGGGACGGGGCGGGCACCTACTCCTTTCAAGGTGGATTGTCCTTCGCGAGGGGATGGACGCTGGCTTGATAGTCGAACATTTGTCTACGATTTTGTTGGTGAATTGCCCGGAGGTTTCCGCTGTACCTTCACCTTAGTGCAGCAAAAAAATAAAGCTGGAGATAAAATAGAAGGTCCACAGGTTTTCAGTTTTGATACTGGTGGTCCTAGCCTCATCAAAAGTGTTCCTGATCAAAATTACTATTCAGTAACTGAAGATCAAATTTTTCTGCTGATTTTTGATTCCTCTATTAAGCCAGAAACGTTGCAGGGTCGTCTGCTCTTCCAGGTGCCGCAAAGGGCCGACGCGATCGGCTATGAGATGGTGCCAGAAGCGGACAAGGTCATTCAGGAGAAATGGCCATGGATCTGGGAGGAATTAAAAAAAGATCCGAAGTTTTATCTGCTGGTGAAACCCAAGGAAAATCTGCCATCAGCCAGTGATATCACTCTACTCCTAGGCAAAGGTATAGCCAGTCCCTCGGGTATTTCCACTCTTGCGCCCCAGTCTTTTACCTTTAAGACCCGGCCTCCTTTCCTTGCTAGCTTTCATTGTGAAAGAGCCAAGCTGTCAGCTCCTTGCGAACCTTATGCTAACTTTTCTATCAGCTTGTCAGAAAGCATATTGGAGAAAGATTGGCCTCGCATCCGAGTCTTTGACAAAAATAATCGAGAACTGGCAATCGAGCGTCGATCTAGCTACTTTACCATACCCGGTCCGCACGCTGCAGAATCAAGCTATCGCATCGAGATTCCTGCTGACCTTCGAGATGATCACAACCGGCCTCTGGCCAACGCCAAAGAGTTCCCGCTCACAGTGAAAGTCGGGAGCTACGGACCTTTGATAAAGTTTCCTGGCGAATTCGGCATTCTAGAAGCGAGCAATAAAGTGTGGCCGTTAAATATACGTAAGGTGGAGGCTCAGCTGAATGGGCGGCTCTATCGAGCTTCTCCCCAAGCCGAAGCTATTATCCCTTGGTTGAAGAAAGTGATGAATCCTCCTTATGAAAGCCGTGAGCAATCGATTTTCAATAGCGTGCCTCCTGCTGAAATCAAAAACGTTCCATTGAAAAAGCCCAATGGAGCAGACGCTTTTGAAATCGTCGGAGTGCCCTTACCCGAAACCGGCTTTTATGTTATGGAAGTTGCCAGTTCCGCGCTGGGATCTACTTTGTTGCAAAAACCTCAACCGATGTACGTAAAAGCAGCAGTTTTGGTGACTAATCTTGCTGTGCACTTGAAGCAAGGGCGACAGGGCACCTTAGTCTGGGTGACGAGTTTGGATAAGGGCAAGCCTGTTGCCGATGCAGATGTTCTGATTCACGACTGCAAGGGACGAATGCTGGTAAAGGGCAAAACTGGAGCGGATGGAGTTTTCAAGCATCCGTCCGGCTTGACGCCAGGTAAAGGTCAATGCCAAAGCTCCTTTGAATCGGAATATGAAAGCAATGAGTACATAGCGAGCGCCACTAAAGATGGAGATTTTAGCTTTACCCTGAGCTCTTGGAGCGAGGGAATTGAAAGCTGGCGTTTCCAATTGCCATGGGATAACGCTTTCGATGATTTGCAGCTGCACAGTATTTTGGATCGGAGCCTGTTTCGGGTGGGAGAATCGGTGTCGATGCTCAACGTTGCCCGCCAAAGAGTGAGGAGCGGATTGGCCTTTCCCGCCGCTAAAAGTTTGGGTAATCAGTTACAAATGCAGCATATCGGCAGTGAAAAGAAATTTACTGTGCCTATCAAATGGGATGATAAAGGGCGATCGGATGCCAGTTGGAAAATCCCGGCTGACGCTCCTCTCGGTTGGTATAGCATCACGATTGGAGAGCAGGAAAGTGGACGGTTTCGCGTCGATGAATTCCGCCTCGCCACTCTGCGAGGACGTTTACAGCCAAAAGAAACTAGTCTTATTGCACCGACCGAGATCCAGTATGATTTTGAAGTCAGTTATCTCAGTGGAGGGCCTGCCGCCGGATTGCCTGTAAAACTCCGGCGATCAATTCTGGGAACGTATCGGCCCTATTTCACCGGTCTGGATGATTACGATTTTACCAGCGGTCCTATTGATCGGACTCCTGATAAAACAAAAGAGAGTGGGGAGCAAAAGCTTGAAAACAAGGAAGCGAAACTTGATAAGGCCGGTGCTGGTACAGTGAGCTGGTCGAGTCCGAAAATGGAGCGACCCCTGCGGATCCTGACCGAGTTGGAATTTCCTGATGCCAGTGGCGAGTATCGAACAGTGGCGACGGAACATAAGCTTTGGCCTGCCAATGCACTGATCGGAATCAGAGCACCCTATTGGCTCCAAAAGCAAGATCCACTTGATCTATCCGGAGTAGTCGTCGATATCAAAGGGCAGCCCTTGGCTGGGCGGGATGTTATTGTAAAATTTTTTAAGGAAGATATTCTCAGCCATCGTCGTCGTTCGGTGGGTGGTACCTATACATACGAACACAAGATGGAGATCAAGGATCTTGGCGAACTTTGTCGCACAGAAAGCGATAATTTAGGTCGCTGGTCTTGTAAAAAAGTTTTGCCCGTATCCGGGACCATTCTCCTGGAAGCTCAAACCAAAGATGACCAAGGGCGGGTGTCGCAGAGTCATCGCTCGGTATGGGTCGCCGGAGAAAGACTTTGGTTCATGAGTGACGAGCATGACCGCATCGATCTGATTCCAGAGAAAAATCATTATGAGGCCGGAGAGACGGCCCGCATCCAAGTGAAAATGCCCTTTTCCCATGCCACTCTTCTCGTGGCGACGGAACGAGATGGCGCTATTCTTGAAGCGCGGGTTCAGGAAATTGATTCCACACAGCCGTTTATTGATGTCCCAATCCAGCGTTCCTATGCCCCAAATATTTTTGTTTCGGCTTGGCTGGTGCGTGGTCGAGTTAAAGGCACAGAACCCTTCTTGAAAATCGATCTGGGTAAACCAGCATTTAAACTCGGCATCACGCAGCTGAAAGTTGGCTGGAAGCAACACACTCTGGCTGTTAACGTGCAAGCGGATAAAGCTGTTTACAAAGTCCGAGAAAGAGTTCAAGCGACGATTACGCTGAAAGGGCCTGATCAAAATCCATTGCCAGCTGATACGATTGCCACCGTGGCTGTCGTCGATGAAGCTCTGTTGGAATTGATGGGCAATAGCAGTTGGGACTTGCTTGGGGCTATGATGTCGGAACGAGCTTACGGGATCAATCACGCCACCGCTGCCATGCAGGTGATAGGGAAAAGGCACTTTGGTTTAAAGGCTCTTCCTCAAGGCGGAGGTGGTGGCAACAATCCTACGCGAGAATTGTTTGACACACTGATCCTTTGGAAAGCTCGTGTGAATCTGGTCAATGGCCAAGCAAAACTCGAGATTCCCTTGCAGGATAATCTTTCCAGTTTTCGCATTGTGGCAGTGGCTCAAGCAGGAACCGACATGTTCGGAACCGGCAGTACAGCGATTCAGACCCAGCAGGATCTGAGTATCATTGCTGGATTGCCGCCCTTGGTGCGGGAAGGCGATCATTGGCAGGCGATGCTTACAGTGCGCAATCGCAGCAAATCGATTCAACAAATCCAAGTAAAGGGACAGGTCGGAGGCGTTTCACCTCCAGTGATCTTGCCGGTAAAAAATATCAGTTTGAAACCTGACGAAGCCCAGCTCGTCGAATGGACGCTGGACGTACCCAAAGGTGTTTCGGAATTAAAGTATGTATTTAATGCTAGCTCTGATCAGGGCAGTCAGGATCAGTTAAGTTTTGTGCAAAAAGTTATAGCTGCCACCCCCGTTCGTGTTTTACAGGCTTCGCTTTTGGTAATAGACGATGCTCAAGTCATTCCCGTGTCACTGCCGGATCAAGCGGTTCCAGGACAGGGCGGATTGGATCTGAATTTTTCGGCTGGCCCAGGCTTGGAATCTCTGCAGGGAGTTAGACATTTTTTTGCAGCCTATCCTTATACCTGTCTGGAACAGCAGATATCCAAAGCAATTGGTTTGGGCGACAAAAATCTTTGGGAGCAGGTTCAGCGGAATTTGGGTTCCTTTATTGATGCCGATGGGCTTTTGAAGTTTTTTCCTCAAATGCGCTATGGGTCACCGGCTTTGACCGCCTATGCTGTGAGTATCAGTGAAGAAGCTGGATTCACTTGGGCTGCGGGAAGAGCCGATAGCCTGCGCGAAGCTTTAAAACGATTTGTGGATGGCAAGATTCAAAGCCAGGATTTTGTCATGCCTGGTGATCAACTTCTCTATCGGAAAATTATGGCTTTGGAAGCTATCAGTCGGACCGATGAATCGGCGGCATTAAGTTTAAAAAACTATGATATTCAAGCCGAGCTCTTGCCGCATAATACACTGATCGATCTGCTCAACATCATGTCGCGAACCAAAGATAGCTCGATGCAGGATATGAAGCAGGAAGTGATACAGCAATTGCAATCCCGTCTGCGTTTAAGTGGAACTCAGTATGGACTTGCTGGAGAGGAATACAATCGGATTAGCACTCTGCTTAGCACCCCGGATGGCAATGCCGCCCGCCTCCTCCTAACGGGCATAAATTTTGGAATCTGGACGACGGATCATCATCGCATGCTGGAAGGATTGCTGAGACGCCAGCAGCGAGGAGCCTGGGATACGACCGTGTCGAATGACTGGGGAACACTGGCGCTTAAAAAGTATCTGGCGCTCTATCCTGCGGCGGGATCAGACACTCAAGGGGTCATCCATTGGCAAGATAAAACTCAGCGGGTGAATATTAAGAATGATAAAACCGTACAGTTGATCTGGCCCAAAGAAAGTTCGCCCCTTAAACTTGAAAAAGACGGGCCTGGTCTAGTATGGGCAACTTTGGTTGCTCGCGCTGCAGTGCCGTTGAAAGCACCGTTTTTTGCAGGCTATCAGCTGGAAAAGAAACTCGAGCCGATCGAACAAAAGACGAAAGGCAAATGGAGTCGCGGTGATATTGTGCGTGTAGAATTTACGATTCAGGCCGGCAGTGATCAGACCTGGGTTGTCCTCGGCGATCCTATCCCGGCTGGGAGTCGTATTCTCAATGCTAGCATGCGCGATGAGACCAAAGCGGGCGAGCTGTTCTTGCAACCTAGCTTTATTGAGCGTCGGCATGAAGGTTATTTTGCCTATTTTGAGTTTATGCCGGCAGGACGCCATAAAATTTCTTATCTTATGCAATTGAATAATCCTGGACTCTTTCAGTTGACTACGACACGGCTGGAAGCCATGTATGCACCCGACCAGTATGCGGAGTTGCCTAATGCAGCCTTTTCGGTGGATTAAGTATTCTTTGTGTCTGCTGCTTGTCGGGTGCAGCTTGTTGGCGCTGTATCCTTTCCTCCCAGGGGACATGGACTTGCCCACTTTTGCAAAGGTCCAACAGCAATGGCGAAGTTCGGATCAGCAGATTCTGGATCGTAAGGGTCGGCTTCTCCTCAGCACGCGCATCGATAAACAGCGCCGTCGATTGGAATGGCTAGAGCGAGAGCAAGTGGCTCCGATCTTTATCAAAACTTTGCTGGCGATTGAGGATAAACGTTTCTATCAGCACCATGGCGTCGACTATCGGTCCTTGTTAGCCTTGACAAGGGATATGGTGTTGGGTCGAAAGAGGGGAGGGAGCAGTCTCTCCATGCAATTGGTAGCTCAGCTTTTGCCAGCATTGAAGGCCAAGGGAAAGTACCGGCGCCCCTGGCAAAAACTGCAGCAGATGCGGGCGGCTTTTATGCTGGAAAAACGTTGGAGCAAAGAGCAGATCCTCGAAGCCTATGTGAATCTTGTGAGTTTTCGAGGTGAGCTGCAGGGGCTTGCCGCGGCTTCTGAAGCTTTAATGCAGAAGCAGGCGCATGGTTTGAATGCCGATGAATCTTTGCTGCTGATCGCGGCCTTGGGCATACCGACTTCGCCGTCGCTGACAATCGCTAGGCGAGCCTGTCGATTGCGCAGAATCCTGCCGGATATCAGCCCTTGCTCAAGCCTCGAAGGCCTAGCGAAACAAAGCTTGGATCGCGCATCCTTGCTAGGTTCCCGAGGCAAACTTGCGCCTCATCTGGCTGCTCTTACGGACGCTCAGGAAACAGTCGTAAATTCCACGCTTGATGCTGATATCCAGGCTCTCGCGAGCGCTGCATTGCAGTCGCATCTGGCCGCGATTGTAAACCAGAATGTTCATGACGGAGCTGTACTGGTTGTTGACAATAGGAGCGCCGAGGTGCTGGCTTATGTGGGAAGTTCGGAGCTGACCACTAAGAACCCTTATGTGGACATGGTGCGTGCTAAAAGGCAGGCTGGTTCTAGCTTGAAGCCTTTGCTTTATGCAGCGGCGGTGGATCAAGGGCTGATCTCGGCGGCCAGTCTTTTGGACGATTCCCCTATGAGCCTGCCAACCAGCAGTGGCGTCTATGTTCCCAAAAATTATGACGAGATTTATCACGGTACGGTCACGGTCCGGGAAGCTCTTGCAGCTTCTCTCAATATACCGTCAGTGCGCGTTATCGATATGCTGGGTGTCTCGCGATTTGTGGAAATCCTTCGCTTTTTGGGCTTTCAAAATCTGGCTGCGATAGAAAATTATGGTCATTCGTTGGCGCTTGGAGCTGCCGATGTTTCGGTCTGGGAATTGGCGGGGGCCTATAGAAGCTTGGCTTTCGGTGGATTTTACCAAGACCTGCAGCTTTTCAATGCGCAGACACCCGCATCTGGATCGTCCTGGTTGCGTCCCGAATCTGCCTTTATCATTCAAAAGATTCTGTCCGATCGCAGTTCTCGTTCCCTTACTTTTGGACTGGAGAATTCTTTGGCGACGCCGTTTTGGACGGTGGTGAAAACTGGGACCAGCAAGGATATGCGAGATAATTGGTGTTCTGGCTTTTCTTCGCGCTACACGGTCGTTGTTTGGGTGGGCAACGCTGATGGAAGTCCCATGTGGAACGTGACGGGAATCACCGGCGCTGCCCCAGTGTGGCGCGAGGTGATGAATGCTTTGCACAAGAATGAGTTGAGCGTCGAGCCGGAGGCTCCTTCTGGAGTTGAATTGGCGAGCTTTATCAATGCCAAAGGGATAAAAATGCGGGAGTGGTTTTTAACTGGAACGGCACCGGACCAACAGAAATTAGCAGATCGACGCTGGGGGCTGCGCATTGCTCATCCTCTGGATGGGAGTTTGATTGCCTTTGATCCTGATATACCGGAGCATCAGCAGGCGCTTTTCTTTCGTGCCAGTGGGCCCTTGCCCAAAGGCGGGCGCTGGACTTTGGATGATAAAGTATTGGCGGAAGATTCCATTCGATTAAAACTGATCAGCAATGGAAGGCATCGTCTGGAAATTCGTGGAAGTGATGGGAAGGCACTGGCTGCAGTGCAGTTTGAGGTGCGCGGAGGC
>JBGSRE010000198.1:0-2091 GCA_041737755.1 Oligoflexus sp. | reverse complement strand
GGCTGAATCATTGCAAAATAAAAGAGGCGATACAGCTCGCCTCTTTCATTGCCAAAATTGCTGGGATTGCAGTTCCTATCGCGGCCGGCGCATGCCAAGCAGCGGCATCATATCGGCAAAATGACGAAGTCCCAAGGCAATCCAGACCACGATGGGCAAGATGATTTGAATGAAAAAAGCATCACCCACCCGCAGATGGGCGAAAATAGCTCCACCCATCCATCCCGTTATCAGAATAGCGCCGATCAAGGCCGTGCGAGGAACCACAAAAAGCAGCGCGGCTAGCACCTCCAGAACCGCCAGACCTTTGATAATGCCTGGATCGATTCCAAGATGCTGCAAGCCCTGCATCGCTTCTTCCGATACCGAAAATTTGCCTGAAGCACTAAACAGCAGCAGGCCGCAGATGAGCAACGACAGGACCCAACCTACTTTCGATTTCATTGATCCACCTCTTTAAACAGCTACTTCAACCAGAATATCCATCAAGGACAGGGCTTTCTTATTGTAAGGGAGCGCCGGGGAAAAGTGCAACGCAGTTCAATGATCGCCATCATGAGGCGGTATTTCGAGAGGCTGACCACGGCTGAACATAGTCCGTGAAACCATCAGCTGCAGCAAATCCTCGAGAGCTTTCTGCACGGCCAAGCCTTCCATCACGCCGAGCGCTCTGGCAATGGCTTCGATGGTGGCCAGTCCTTCGGCTTTGCTTTCCTTTCTCACTCGATAGGCCGATGCCGCTCCAGGCGCGAGACGAACCGTGGGTAAAGCCGCCATCACTGGATCGCGATGCCGCATCTTACTCGTCTGCCGCCAGTTACCGTCTGGGACGACCAGATGGAAAGGGCCTTGGGATTGCACGAACTCGCTGGTCAGGAGCGGGGCGTTATCAGCCGGATAAAGGAGTAGCCCAGGCCGATCGGTGGGCAGATGATCCCTTAAATCGTAAGGATGATCTTGATCTCCCCTGGTCAGGATCACACTGTTAGGCAGGGCCAAGGACGCCAATCGACCCGTATTGGTCGGGACTTTAAGCTCGCGCTTGCTCATGACAATGATCAGCTTGGTATCGATTTGCAAGGTGGGAATGGCCGCGCAGAGACACAGCTCCTCCCGCATCAGACAGCGGGAACAGCGCAACCAATACTTCTTTCGTTGACTCATGAAGAACCTTTTGCCATAGGCTTAAACCGGAGCCGAGGCTATCACGCGGCAGTGCTTTCAGCAAGAATACATCGATCCCGACCCTTCTGTTTGGCTTCATACAAAGCCTTATCGGCTCGGGCCAACCATTGCTCCACCATTTCGCCCGCTTGATAGAGGGCTATACCGGCGGAACAGGTGATGCCAATTTCCTGCTCGTTGTGGGGAATTCTTTGGTCGCGTATTTTGTGCAAAAGCTTTTGGACGAGCTCATTGCTTTCGGTCAGGTCAGCGCCCTGCAGAATCACGGCAAACTCCTCACCCCCATAACGGGCCACCACATCGGTTTTCCGCGGAAAGGCTTGGGCCAATACCCGAGCAAAATGCTGAATGACAGTATCACCGGCGGGATGACCATAGCTGTCATTGACTTTCTTGAAATGGTCGATATCCAGCATAATCAGACAGGATTGCTGCCCTGTTAAAAAGGAAAACTGAGCCGTTTTTTTGATCTGCTGATCAAAGGTGCTCCGATTGTTGATCTGGGTCAAACCATCTAACTGCAATTCTTTTTGCACGGTCTGCAATTCCGCTTGCAGCAATTCCAGTTGCTTTTGAAAGCTACTTTGCAGAGCTTCAACAGTGGTCTGCCGCTCCTGATCAAGGACAGCCAGATTCGCCAGCACTTCTTTCATGATCTGTCGAGCGGCTTCCAAATTGCTTTGTTTCAAAGCCTTCTGCAAATCCTGCCTGGCTTTGGTGATAGGCGCGCCGTCTTTTTTATGCGCATCGATCATGTAGAAGACCTGGTCAATACTCTGCCAGAGCATGCCTCGCAAATCACTCAGATAGCGTCGACCCTGGGATATTTCCTTCGAGCGAACTTCCTGAAAGCCATTCCGGAGTTGAGTCAAACTTTTTTGCGCATCACCGCCGAAGCGCGCCTTC
>JBGSRE010000193.1:0-2964 GCA_041737755.1 Oligoflexus sp. | reverse complement strand
GTGGATGCTGCCGAGATTTTTGAAGTGATAGACGACAAAGCTGCCAGGCCGAATCGTCAAATATTTCACGCGGGACAGATTCTTGTCATAGATGGCCAGTTGAAACGAACGAGAGCCGCTACTTTCACTGAAGCTGCCAATTTTCAGCAATTGCTTTTTATCGGTCGGCGTGACCTGGACCTTCATGTGGAGTGGTACCACGGTAGTCGCAGGATGCGGCAGCACAACGGAAGCACCTTTGGGCAACTGGGTGATATCAAATCGTTCCAGAGACTCGTGAGCCTCTGAACCATCGATTGCTGTATTGTTTTCGTAGACTTGCTGAGCCTCGGCCGAGGAACAGACGATAAACAGCGTAAAGATCCAATTTCTTAGCATGATTCATCTCAAAATCGATTGATGTGTCCCTCTTATTCTAAAATCCCAATCCTCGCTTGTAAACGAGGTAAACTTTGCCGTTAACCAGAGGCTTCAGAGCGGCTGCTATTGCTGCAGATTAAAGCTGGATTTAACGGTAATTTCATATACTTGAAGCGAGAAATCAAGCTGTTGCGCTGTTTGTGCAAGGCGCAAGCTCCGGCTGGCTGATTTATACCTCTTCGAACCAGCGAGAATCGCCTCCTTATTTCCGCAGTCTCGATGTCTTACTAAGAATTTCTTGATGAGTTCCGAAGGCATTGTTGAGATTTCAATATGCCGCAAGAAACTGAGATTGGATTACGCGAAATGTTTATGCATTGGAAGCTTAATAAACCGAAAATAGTGGATTTTTCTGGCAATTGCCAGACGAAGAAGCTGTTGGACATAGCCGATGGGCTTCGGTCGTATGACCTCTGGTTAATGAAGTCCCATCCCGACTTTTCCCCGGTTGGGTTGCAAACATTGCAACCTATCACATTATTGCAGACAGTGTGCATGCCTGCTGCAAACATTTGGCTGACCCGAGTACTCACTAGAGAACAGCAAGTACACAGGAAAGCTATCCGTATGATGAGACCGGAGACCCATCGGCAATTCCTTCCTCCTCTGCAAGAGGTCCGAGACCCGCTATACTTGGGCTTGGGCCTTGCTCTTTACTGTTTGAGCTGAACATGAATTTGGAAAAGATCCTTAAAGTTGCGGTTCGTGGTGGTGCTAGCGATATCATCCTTAAACCAGGCGTGATGCCTCGCTTCCGCTTTCAGGGTGAAATTCTGAATCTGGCGGACGGCGAAATCATTACGACCCCTATGATGATGAGCTGGATCGGCACGCTCGTCCCTCCCCACATGAAGCATCGACTTCAACAGCTGGAAGATCTTGATTTTGCCTATGCCAGTCCCATGGGCAATCGGTTTCGCGTCAACCTTTTCCGCCAAAAACAAAGCTATGCGATGATCCTGCGAGTGATCAATAACCATATCCGCACGATGGAAGAGCTGCAACTTCCGCAGGTGATGCATACGTTTGCTGAGGAACGCCGTGGACTCATTTTGGTGACTGGCGCGACCGGTAGCGGCAAGTCGACGACTTTGGCCTCCATCATTGAAAAAATCAATTCTTCTCGGGCATCGCATATTCTCACTATCGAGGATCCGATTGAATTTGTCTTTACTGAAAAAAGGTCCACTATCAATCAACGCGAGATTGGGGTCGATGCCGAAAGCTTTGCGGGAGCTTTGCGCAGTGCTTTGCGGCAAAACCCCGATGTCATCCTGGTGGGTGAGCTGCGGGATAAAGAAACCACGGAAACAGCCTTGATGGCAGCCGAAACAGGGCACTTGGTACTTTCCACTCTGCATACCATGGATGCCACGGAAAGTATTACCCGGCTACTCTCCTATTTCCCCCCGCATCAGCATCCTTCTTTAAAAATTATGCTTTCTCAAACGCTTAAGGCGATCGTTTCACAGCGTTTGGTTCAGCGCAAGGATAACAAGGGAATGGTACCCGCGATCGAGATCCTCATCGCTAACGAGTTAGTGAAGGAAAATATTCATAAGGGTGAAGATTTCAATCTTTTGAAGGATGCTATTCGCAATAACCGCAATACCTATGGAATGCAGAGCTTCGACCATTCACTTCTCAACCTGCATAAAGCTGGAGTCATCACGGCTGAAGAAGCTCTCGAGCATGCCTCCAACCGCAAGGACTTGGAACTTTCGCTACAAGGGTTCGAAAGCTAAGCTCGCCTCTTATTAAAAATGCTTGTTCCAAGAATAAAAAGATCTATAATACCAAGTAAATCATGAGGGCATTGCTATGTCGTGTCGCGTTCAACGACTCTTTGGAGGCGTTTGTTGCTGGATTTTCAGTTTATTTTTTTCGGGCTGTGCCGTGCTCCACAAAGTTCAGCTCAGCGATATTGAATCGGGATCGAAGAAGGCTCGGCTCGTCAGTGTGAAGGTCAGTGAAAACACCGTAGATCTCAGGGAGATCTCGCAGCTGGCTCAGGGTTTGGGCCGAGAAGCCGGGTCCAAGGCTTTAAACCAAGCCGGCGACGGACTGGAACTCTTCACCGTGCTTTTTCAATGGGGTCCTCGCACCGGCGCTCCCGTCTACAATGAGTTCTATGCACGAGAGGTCCCGGAGCGGCTCCTCGCCGAATGCAAGACGGGTTATCTGAGCAACATTACTTCGATTCGGGAGACCCGTTCGTATCCTGTGGTTAAAGGTGAAATTATCCGTATCGATGCCTCCTGTTTTCAACCTTAAGGACACGGCTATGAAATATCCTCGGCTCATCTTGATTCTGCTCGCGCTCTGGCCACTTTCGGGTTGCACCTATACGATGGCTGTTTCCCAAACCAATATTCCTCAAATGAGGACCAAATTGGTCGAAGCTTCGGTGAAAAAGTATATCGTCCTTGGCTTCAACTTTGACAACGACTTCGCCCTTAAACTCGTCGATGATTTGAAGTCGCAATGTCCCCAAGGAGACATCCGGGGCGTGATGACTCAGGATCTGATGACACTCTATGTATC
>JBGSRE010000189.1:0-6053 GCA_041737755.1 Oligoflexus sp. | reverse complement strand
TTCAGGGACTGCCATTGATCCAAAAGCACTCGCAATTTTTGATGATCGACTTCAATCCATTTCCCACGAAAAAGTACCAGTCCTTCCGCATAGTCGAGCAATTCTCTGAGGTCTTGTTCGGCTATACTTTCATCGCCAAGGCTCAGCTGAATGCTAAAATCCAGTAAGGCATGAACTCCAAGGCCAGACGGCTGCTTATCACCCAAAGTGATGGTCAGTCGGGCTTGAGCCCTAGCCGCGGCGTCCCACCAGTTGGGCACTCGAACGACCAGACCCGCCTCCTCAAGCGTTGGGATCGATCGGAGGAAACGATGAGCTTCCTGGCTTGTCCATTTTTGTGGGTGAAAGATGCTGGCTTTGTCACTCAAATCTTTGAGCCAGGGCAGCTGCTGACTGGCTCGATGAATTGGTTTCAACAGACTGACCAAACCTTGCCTATGCTCTTGGTCAGAAAATTCCTGAATGGCCCTGGCTAGCGGTAGATGTTGGGGTCGAGCCTGTTTGTCGAGGCGTGTCGTGTATGATGACATAAAGGCAAAGGGCAAGTCCGCGTCTCGTTTATTTTCAGCGAGATGAAAATAGACTCTACCCACCAGATTCCAGGTGGCATTGAGCGAGCTCAAGAGATCCTGAATGGAACCCTCATAATGTCCGAGGCGCTCATCAAAATGTCCCTTCATTTCCTGCCACAGTTTTTCTAAAACTTGGGCAGTGAGAAAGTCCAGGCCTCTTTGTGGAGGTGCTTGCAGGTAGAACTCCCGAATCCAGCTCTCCGGCATCGGTAAACTCTCGCAGCTGCGAGCTTCCTCGAGATCAGGCAAGGCACAGACAGTCGTGATGAAGTGCCGCCCATATGCCTGCCAGTACTTCAGCACAGTCGGCAGGTGAACCTGCAATTCTATGCAGGCCAAGTGAAAGAGACCATCAGCTTGACTGCGGGTAAAGGATTCTAGAATGCGGGCAGCCAAGGCAGGATCAACAGGTTCGCCATCTTCAAGCAACTCACGCACTCTGAGCTGTCCATGGGGACCAATGGAACATTGAAGATGGGTTAATTCAGACATGGTTCAATTCCTACGGGAGAGATACAGGTGAGGTTTTACCAGACCGTCGATACCGAAACAATTTTTTTGAATGGTTTCGGTTATGACTGACGAGTATTCGGCTGTTCCATTGATTGTCTTTGATCGGGGGACACTTATTCTTCATCGACCGACTCCGACCATCATCAGTCAAGCCCAGGAATTCATCCGCTGGGACGACCGCACTGGCGTTTGGCGGGCTCCGGCTTCTGTTTATGCCAATATGATCAGAAAAATCCGACAGCTCCCGGAGCCCTTGCTTGACAAGGTGCGGCGGCAGCAAGATTGCAACAGTACATGGAACACTGTGGATCTGCGCGACTACCAAGAAGCCGCTCTGATCGCCTGGCGAGCCTCCGCAGGACGTGGCATTGTTTGTCTGCCGACCGGAGCAGGGAAAACTCGTTTGGCCCTGGCGGCCGCCCAAAGATGCCAGAAATCGACGCTCTGCCTTGTTCCGACGCTGGTCTTGCTCGAGCAGTGGCAGGACTCCATACGCGAGTTTTACGGAGGGGAAATCGGTGTCCTGGGAGGTGGCCAGCACAGTATTAAGCCGATAACCGTAGCTACTTTTGAAAGTGCCTTTCGCAAGGGCTGGTCATTCGGCAATCAATTTGACCTCATCATCATCGATGAAGCTCATCATTTTGGCGATGGAGAGCGGGATGAAGCTCTGGAGGCATGCACGGCTCCCTTTCGACTTGGGCTTTCAGCAACGCTCGACGAGTCAAGACTGGAGCGATTGCATCAGCTGATTGGCCCTAAAGTCTACGAACAAAACCTGCGTGATTTGGTGGGAACAGCACTCGCGGAATTTGATCTCTATCGTCTGCTGCTGCCGCTCACAGTGACAGAGAGAAGAGCTTACCAAACAGACTCCAGCGTATTTCAAAAATTCTTCCAAGATTTCAGAAAACAGCATATCCCCATGTCGTGGGAAAACTTCATTCGTCTAGCAGGAAAGTCACCAGATGGGCGCGCAGCCCTTGCCGCCCATAGACGCTCGAAGCGCGTTTTGACATTCACAGAGAATAAGGAGGCCACGCTCTGTCAGCTTTTACAAAAATACAAGACTCAAAAAAAGCTGATTTTTACAGCCGATTCCAAGACAGCCCTACTGATCTCCAAGCGTTTGCTGATTGCGCCTATTACTGCTGAAATTGGCAAACGCGAACGCGACAGCTCTATCGAAGCCTTCAAAAATGGTCGGATTAAAAGCCTGGTTTCCTGCAAGGTACTCAACGAAGGCTTCAATGTTCCCGATGCAGAAATTGCCATCATTGTCGGTGGCTCCGGATCCGATCGCGAACATATTCAAAGAATTGGCCGTGTGTTGAGACCCGCCGATGGAAAACGGGCCAAAATCTATGAACTTCTCGCGGCAGAAACCTCTGAGGTCAAGCAATCCAATCGTCGCGGAGCTAGGCTTCATGGGCCAGTTCATGGTTAGCGCAGGTCCAAAGTGCTATCGCCCACAATTTCTTGATCGACGGGACGAGCCCTGGATCGCAGCCTTGATCGACGAGTATCAAAGATTTGAAGCACAGCCGATTCAGACTTGGAAAAGTCGCCTCAAGGAACCGCTGCCGTTCTATTATCCCCATCGCAAGCTTCGTTTCGTCCTGAAAGCCTTCGATGAGGCTTTTCCCCAAGAAAGTCTCTATCCGAAAAAACAAGTCCAGGAACTTCGCCAGGCCCTATTTCCGTTTGCTGAGTCTTTTCCGGACTTGGATCCCGAGCAACGTCGCAACAGAATCATAGGCGACTTTGATAATGATTTTTGCAAGGCTGCCCTCCAGCGTGGAGAGTCAATCGACACGATACTCTTTGCAGACTTGCCTTCAGAGAAACGTCTGGGTCGAGTTCCCAAAGATATCTCGATCTCCGACATTATACTGTCTGCCAACACTCATCTGATCAAGAGCATCATTCTACGCAGCCAACGCCTGGATATTAAGCTTCGAGGCCAATTGCGGCCGATCGTACGACAAGCCTTGCTGCGCGGTCTCATTTGTGTGGCTCACGCCCTGCCTGGACAGGCTGAGTTTGATGCGACACTCTCTTTGTCGGGTCCACTTGGACTTTTTCGTCATGCTCGTGTCTACGGACGTCTGCTCACCGAAATTATCCCTTTTCTGCCCAAATGCGATCACTTCTCGCTTCAGGCGTTTGTGCCGGAAGGCGAACAGATGAAGATCTGGACGATTGAATCAGGCGATCCTATTCGAGCCGCCAAGACGAGAAAATTTGACAGTCAGATTGAAAAAAGATTCTCCCAAGAGTTTGCCAAAGCCGCACCTGATTTCGATCTTATTCGCGAGCCTCAAGCGATAATGTCGGATGGTCGCTTCCTATTCCCAGACTTTGCCATCAAGCACCGCACCAATGCCGATGTATCGTGGCTACTCGAAATTGTTGGCTTTTGGACACCAGCTTATCTGCAAAAAAAAGTGGAAAATCTTCAGCGAGCAAAAATTGATAGGCTCATTATCTGTGTATCCCGAAAACTCGCTTGCAGCGATGAATGGCCTAAGAACGCAAAATTGGTGGTCTTTGATCGGTGGATTGATCCCAAAGATGTACTACGGGTGATGGGTTTGGGTTGAATTAAAAAGATTTTGCATCTTGGGTAGACACCGCGACTATTTGGATTGGGATTAATATTTCATATAATTATGAAATTCGATTCGAGTATCGAGCACCTATTCTGGAAAGACTTTCTGGAGCAAATGTGGCGAGGTGATCTTGCCTAAAGAAGCTCACTCACGCGACTTCATTCGAACTGTACCGAGCTTCGTTCACCACTGTACTTGCGTGTGCTTCTGGTGGCGGTATCGCTCCACCAACAAGTAAGAGCCTTGCAGAACCTGGCCTGCAGAGTTCCATGCCAAGTCTTTCCATAATCAGATTTGCCAGAGTGGAACTCATGGCTTTTCCCTTGAAAAGATTAGTCACAGAAGCTTTATGCAAGCCTAGTAGCTTGCCAAATTCTGCGCGATTTACGCCTAGAATATCCTGGATACCTTTGAGCTCAGTTGGAGTAATCGTTCGCTCCCCCAGAAGAACCGATCTATACTGATTCTTAAAAAAATGAAGTGCTAAATCCCTCTCCATCCTGAGAATCTCGGATGCAGAAAGACCAAAGTCCACATTCTCCAAATCCATAGTAGCCGATACGTTCACTTGGTCAGGAAGTGAAATGGTGACGCCATCGAACTGCATTTCGCCAAAAGCACCTTCATATCTGAAACCATTGATCCGAATATTTTTCAAAATTTACCTCACTTTGCGATAGGCGTGAATGACCATGATCATTTCACCCGACTCATTTCGTTCAAAAACGATGGCCATCTCTGTTTTTCGTCCATCGTCGTCCCTACAAATCCAGAGAAATGAACCTGTAACAGCTGTTGGATACTTATTGTCTTGAAGATTTCCCCTGGCTTTGATCAATCTCACCAACTCCAAAGGTGAAAAGCCTCGCTCAGGGTGATCCTTCCAAGCATGTCTTCGAATCTCTATAGCGTCCAGGTCTCGAAGTCGGGCAAAGAGCCTCCTTGCCTCACTCAGCTTCATCCTTGGTATAGCTCCCTTATCGAAAGTTGTCTAATACAACTTTAGAGATATTCCTCTTCTTCTGCAACATCATTAAAATATTTATATAATTCGCTAGTTATGGGGTAATGGCTGAAAGAAGGCAAATGGGAGTATTACATTTGACTGGGATTTACGCCGCCACGACTCAATCTGTCACATCAAGCATGTAAGCCAACTCCGCTCTTCGTAGCGTCGTACACTGGTAAAAATAGTCAGTTCCCCAGGGCTGCCGTTATGGGGAGGGCCTGCCTTTAATGCCGGGTGACTGAATGCCTTGCATTTATTCCCTCATCCAAACTGCCAATTGGCTTTCCGGCACTTCGAGGATCTTGGCGATTTGGACCAGCTCCATTCCGCTCTTACGCATCAGTCTCGCTGATTGCTTCAAGCCTTCCTCCCGGCCTTTCTCTCGGCCTTCCTCGCGGCCTTTCTCTCGGCCTTCCTCCCGGCCTTCTTCGCGAGCCTCCTTTTTCATAGTCGCCATATCGAAAGCCCACATATCGCGAGCTCTCGCTAGTTCTCGCGCTTGTGGATCTTCCGATAACTTCTTAAGAGCTTCTTCTGCTTCTTTGATAATAGGATGAGTCATCAACTGCCCTTTCCAAAGATCCTTGTTTGGGTCACACAAAAAGCGACTCCACTGCAGGAGCATGAGGCTGTTATCGCTTCTTTCAGAGTCTAACGGCAAGCCGAAAACTTGAGGCAATTGAATCACCTCTAACTTAAAGAAATCATTTATTAAAGTCCGACCCTTAAGCTCTTTGGCGCGAAAGCTTAAATGGAACTCATCAGGAGATACCTGGAACTCGCAGAAGTTGGTAAAGAAAATGACAGTAGCCGGACGCAATTGGGAGTAATCATGGCCTGCCTTGATCTCCTGGGAAAAGAGTCGAGCCCAGTGGTAGTGCATGCGAGCCCAGATATTGCGATTATGAGCCATTTGCATTTCAATATTCGCATGATCCCCGTTCGCCAGCCTTGCATGAATATCCAAAATGATGTTCCGATCACCCACAATAAGTTTTGGTAGCTCGGGATTCAACACTTCGACTTCGACGATGGGCTCAGGTGGAGCAAGCACTGCAGTCAAAAGAGAATGCAGCAGTCGGGCGTTCTGGCTCTGAGTAAAAAGCATCTTGAAAACGATATCATTCTTAGGGTCCAGCAGCTGTTCCATGATTGGCTCCGCGCGGTATTCTTCGCTCGAAGCAATCTTTCCCATAGCGAGGTCCTGGCGTTAAGTGACTTCGATCAGCCGATCCTGACATTTTGTCAACTACCAGCCCCTAAAGGAGCTGGCATGTGAATGCCAAATCCTTTAACGGCGGATTTCGGACTGCCGGGACTAAGGCCCCAGGCAGTTTTCCTTGGCCG
>JBGSRE010000070.1:0-7028 GCA_041737755.1 Oligoflexus sp. | reverse complement strand
GAACCTGCTCCCCTTGAATGATAGCCCACACAATTACGGCTAAAAAAAGCGAAAGGACTTTGTAGCCGAAATTATGGAACAGCAGATGGGTAACCTTTTGCGATAACGAACGAATCATGGGCGTCCTCCCCGATTCAGGAAAGAACGAACACGATCCAGCCAGTTCACTTTGGTGGTCGCCTTTTGTTCGTCCGCGTCATCGACCTCGGTGTTCAGAGATTCTTTCAGCAGCCTGCGTAATTCTTTTCCATCTAGGTTGCGGGATACTTTGCCATCCTTCATCAGACAAATTGTCGAAGTCTCTTCTGAAACAGCCAGAGCCAAAGCATCCGTTTCCTGACTAATACCAATCGCGGCGCGGTGCCTTGTGCCGAAGTTCGGATCCACATCCTCATCTCGTGTCAGCGGCAGGAAACAGCCGGCAGCAGCGATCCGACCCTGCTGGATGATAACGGCACCATCGTGAATTGGAGCAGTTGGGTGAAAAATCGAAACCAACAACTCTTTGCTGATTCGGGCGTCTATTAATACGCCGATATCCACATATCGGCTCAAAATAATATTTCTCTCAATAATGATCAAAGCACCGATTTTTTTACCGGCGAGGCCTGTGGCTGCACGCGCTATTTCATCCAAGACCTGCCGAGAAGAAGCCTGATCCTGACTGGGAAAAACCGTCTTTTTACCCATCCGACTGAGGACACGGCGAATATCCTCCTGAAAGAGGATGACGATTATAATGATGATCGATGAATAAAATTTATCCATCAGCCATTTGAGAGTTGTCAGGGGATAGACTTGGGAGATGAAGAAGGCAAAGCCAATCGTCATCAGAATCCCTAGTACCATTTGCATGGCCCGCGTCCCACGGATCAGGAGCAAAAGGCGATAGATGATCAAGGCGATGATCGCAATGTCGATCAGAGCCCAGTGTCCCAGCTTGTTGTAGAGTTCTGACATAAACTACCCCAGGGCCAGTGCTGTGTGACGGAAGTCGCCACAATAAGCAAAGATGCTGCCCTTGTCCATCGACAGAAATCTTGCTTACGAGAGAGTCAGGAGATCGCGCAGTTCTCGCAAGCGAGCAACGTCATGAGTGCGGATGCCTCGAACCCCTGCAAAGAGAAAACTCAGTTCTAGCATTTTGGAAGGCGGATCCCGATCTTTGGGATTTTCAATCGCTAAAAGTCTTCCGATAAAGGATTTTCGCGATATGCCCAACACTATGGCCTGCTTTGATGCCAGCTCCAAAGCCTGTTTCATCAAGAGCAGATTGGCTCGATCGGTCTTGCCAAATCCAATCCCTGGGTCCAACCATATCCGATCTTTGGTAAAACCCGCTGCTAGAAGCTGAGCCTGAGTCGCCTGGTAGAAGTCTGCCATTTTTCGCAGAGCCTCTTGCCCATCCAGTGGAGCGAGCTGCATATTCGTCGGGTCTCGATGCATATGCATGGCGAGATAAGTGAGACCACGAGCTGCTATCTTTTCTAAAGTAGGGCGGTCTGCACCGCCCCGGATATCATTGATAATATGAACGGGGTAATCCAAGGCTCGAAGCATTATCTTTGGCTTGTATGTATCCAGACTGACTTGAGCATTGGGCTGTTGTTGAGCAAGAGCAGCCAGCACGGGTTCCAATCTTCGCCACTCTTCATCTGCATCGACCGGTAAAGACCCAGGACGGGTGGATTCCGCTCCGATGTCGATGATATCTGCGCCATCCTTCACTAAATCCCAAGCATGCTCTAGGGCCCTCTTAGGATCCAGATAGGAACCACCGTCTGAAAAAGAATCTGGGGTGATATTGAGCACCCCAATAATAAGACTGCGCGCCTTGTCCAACGCGCTCTCCTTATCCGTTATCAAGTTCCCATGGGAACAGGATCGATCGGGGTGGCAGGATCCACTTCGTTCTTGTCGTTAGTATCACGGTTTTTTGCTGGTTTTGGCGGAAGCTTACCGCTCAAAAGCTGACGTTCACGAATCAAACGATCCTTGTACAATTCACGCTCATCTTCCGTGATGATGATCTGACCATTCATGATATTTTCAATATCGTGAGATTCCAAAGTTTCGCGAATGAGCAGGGCGTCAGCCATGTTATCCAGAGCCGAGCGACGATCTTTGAGGATCTTCACTGCCAAAGTATAGCCATTGTTTACGATGCGTTTCACTTCGTCATCGATCTCTTCCATGATTTTTTGCGAGAAGCCCTCACGGTTGCCCCAATCCCGTCCCATGAAAACTTCATGGTCTGGAGCGGCCCAGGCGATCGGTCCGAGCTTATCACTCATACCCCATTGGCAAACCATCTTGCGGGCCATATCTGTGGCCTGCTGTATGTCACTGCCTGCGCCGGTGGAAGTGACGTTGAAAACGATTTCTTCCGCAGCGCGTCCGCCCATCGCTGTCGCGATGCGAGCTTCCGCATATTCCCGCGAAACCGAGAGTTTGTCTTCCGTTGGCAGATATACGGTCATGCCCAAGGCGTAACCGCGTGGGATAATCGTAATCTTGTGGACGGGATCAGTACCGGGCAGAACTTTGGAAACAATGCAGTGACCGGCTTCATGAAAAGCGGTGTTCCGTTTTTCTTCTTCGCTAATGATCATGCTCTTGCGTTCTGGTCCCATCAGCACTTTGTCTTTAGCCGATTCAAAATGCATCATAGAGACGGTCTTAGCATCCTGTCTCGCTGCAAGCAAAGCCGCTTCATTGACAAGATTGGCAAGATCAGCCCCAGAGAATCCAGACGTTCCTTGAGCCAGGATGTCGAGATCCACATCCGCCGACATTGGTGTCTTGCGCGTATGCACCTTAAGAATACCGCGGCGACCGCGGACATCAGGTTTGGGAACATGGACCCGGCGATCGAATCGGCCTGGACGCAAGAGCGCAGGATCCAAGACATCGGCACGGTTGGTTGCAGCAATCAGAATGACACCTTCATTGGTCTCAAATCCATCCATCTCCACCAGCAGCTGGTTTAGAGTTTGTTCACGCTCGTCATGCCCGCCACCCATACCAGCACCCCGCTGACGACCAACCGCATCGATCTCATCGATGAAGATGATACAGGGGGCTTGCTTTTTGGCTTGCTCGAAGAGATCACGAACGCGGCTTGCGCCAACACCAACAAACATTTCGACGAAGTCAGAACCCGAAATGGAGAAGAAGGGGACGCCCGCTTCACCAGCGATCGCCTTAGCTAGGATTGTCTTACCGGTACCGGGAGGCCCGACGAGCAATACGCCTTTGGGAATCCGGCCACCGAGACGGGTAAATTTCTTGGGGTCTTTGAGAAAGTCGACGATTTCTTCCAATTCATTTTTTGCCTCTTCGATCCCAGCGACATCTTCAAAGGTCATTTTGGTCTGATTTTCATTCAGTAGCTTGGCGCGGCTTTTGCCAAAAGACATGGCTTTGCCGCCACCGATCTGCAGCTGGCGCATCAGAATAATCAAAAAGACGAGGATGATGACGATTGGCACCAATTGAAAGATCAGGGAAGACTTCCACATACTTCCACCGTCGGCATCGGTCTGGTCGTAGTTGACTCGAACTTTCTTATTGCGCAGCTCGTCACGGAGATTGGCATCCGTAGGGGCTGGCACCTTATAAGGGGTACCATCCTTCTTGACAGCTACGAGCTCGCTGCTTCCCCGGAAGGTCACATCGCTGATCTGTCCTTGATCAACGGCCTCCATGAAGTCGGCGAATTTCATGATCTGGTCTTCTTCGCGATGCGGGGACATCATGTTAAACATGATGAAGAGTAGAACCAAACCAACGAGCATGAGTGTAAACTTCATTTGCTGGTTCGGCTTTTTGGCTTTAGACATGGATCTCGCTCTCCTCATCTGGGTCTATCAGGCAACACTTCAGCTCTACGGAACTGGCGAGCCAGCATGCTACCTGTTTTTACATGCGGCTGATTAAATTGGAACTAAAACTTACATCACGACACTGCGTTGCGATGCTTACCCACGCCATTTTATTCGGAAATTGCGGAGATATATAATCTTTAACGATCACCGGGTTTGGGGTCGAGTGTTCGCGCCATCTCACCATTATCAGCGATCCTAACTTTTCCTTCAAGCGCCAAGACCAGACAAGCTTATGTGATTCGCTTTTTCCGTACACCAGGCTTGAAAGACTGAGCCAGAGACAGCCCTAAACTTCGAGCTTAGCCCAACGATGCTCCGTTCCCATAGCTTTAACTCTAGCAGGCTCTTCTCACTCTGGCGGCGGCAATTTTTACCGGCATGCCGAAGTCTCGCCATCTCCTGCTTTTCACTCCCTCACTTTTTTCCGCAAGCTCCCTTTGATTCCGGCCATTGTTCCGGCGTTTCATCGAGAAGGGCATCGCGATACTGCTGCCAGCGTGCGCTCTCGGGGGATTTGACAGTTTGCACAGACAAAATCCCCTGCTGACATTGGACTTTCGTGCCTGGGCTCAGCAATTGCTCCCAGCAAAGACCGGCCGCCAGTGCTTGATAAATGTCCACGAGGACATCCCGCCTGGGTTTGAACGACGGATCTCGTTTGAGTACAAAGTTTGCAATTTCTTGACGGGCGAGAAAAGGCGGCCTCGACTGCAAAAGTCCAAAGTTCAAAGTATCACTGTCTGGCAGAGATGCCACCTGGTTCTGAATAAAATGCAAAGCATCTTGAAGATCCTGAGTGTGCTGCCATAAATTCTGTCCCATTCCAGGGAATATCTCTTCCAGTTCGGGCAGGATTTTCAGCCGCAGTCTATTGCGGGTGTAATCGAGGCTGCTATTGGAACGATCTTCGCAAAAGGATAGTTCGTGCCTGATCGACAATTTTTTCAAATCTTCACGGGTCCACTGCAAGAGCGGACGCCAGATCTGCTTGTGCATTCCCTGCATACCTGGCAGAGCTAATAGACTATGCCCTCGGCACAGTCGTGCAAAGAGAGTTTCAATCGCATCGTCCTTATGGTGGGCGACGGCAATCCAATCTTGCGGTCCTTTTTGTTCCGAAAACCAAGCATATCGAAGTTCGCGCGCCCATTCCTGAATGCCCGATTTTAAGGGGGGATGACGGTTGGGATCAACCTTCAGGACTCGGATCTCCCGCCCATAGGCAGCAGCCTGTTGCCGAATAAAGCTTTCATCCCGATCGGACTCTTCTCCACGCAGCGAGAAATTCACATGCAACACACCGAGCTCAAAACTTTTTTCCACTCTTTGCAGGGCATCTAAAAGAAACAGCAAGACACTGGAATCAAGCCCGCCGGAGCCAGCCAACCAAATTTTTTCTGGAGTTTTTGCCTTTTGCAACTGCGCCTTGAGATCGGTTAGCACCCCTGCGAAATCAGGCCCAGCTTCTGTTTGGTACTTCATCAAGTTCTTTTAAATTCCTCAATAATTTCTTACTTCTACGAAAGAATTAGACCAGAATTCCCGCGATCGAATCCACGCAAGCAACCGATATTTATTAGGTTTTTAACGCAGCTACCCAGCCCCTCCTAACCCTCTGAAACCGAAAACCTCTCTGGACTTTTTAAGCAATTCCCCAAACTCCCGATGGATTTTTTGCAAGTTGCATCTCGGTGCAGCGAAGCACTCCCAGCCCAGGCACGGGCAAAAAACTTTTCAAGGAGGAAAGTATGGGTCTGCGCATCAGTACCAACGTCTCTTCACTCATAGCCCAAAGACACGCGCAAAACAATTCCAACGACTTGGATCGCAGTCTGGAAAGACTGTCGTCAGGCTATCGCATCAACAAATCTTCGGATGATGCGGCAGGACTGGCTATTTCCGAGAGTATCCGCGCCAAAGTTCGTGGTTTGAATCAGTCTAAGCGCAACGCTTCTGACGCCGTCTCCATGGTACAGATAGCCGAAGGTTCTCTCAGTGAAACCGGCAACATTCTGATTCGCATGCGAGAACTTACAGTTCAAGCGGCCTCGGACACGCTCGGCAACGTCGAACGCGGCTACCTCAACCGCGAATACACCCAGCTCGTGGATGAAATCGATCGGATCTCGAGCACCACAGAATTCAACTCTCTTAAGCTTTTCGATCCCGATCAAAAGGATCGCTTTGTCATCCAAGTTGGGGTGAACAACAGCGAACCAGAAGCCAACATCGACACCATTTCCATCCGTTTGGACGGCCTAAAAACCTTCAACTCTGAGCAGTTAGGCCTGGGCAAGGGCGCTGAAATCGGTCCCATGGAAATAGACGGGAGCGATGAAGTTTCACGTGAAGATATCGCCGCAAAGCTCGGCACCATCGACAACGCCATCAATCGGCTGAGTGGCGAACGCGCGACTCTGGGCTCGATCCAAAGCCGGCTGGACACAGCCGTATCTCACCTCGGCGTGCAAACAGAAAATCTCACCACTGCCAACAGTCGCATCCGCGACGTTGATTTCGCGGAAGAGACCTCCAATCTCGCCCAGCGAAAAGTCTTGCAAGCATCTTCCATATCGGTCCTTACGCAAGCGAATGCCAAACCAGAGATGGCTTTGCAGCTCTTGCGCTGAATTTTAATGGTTTTCAACAAGGAGGTTTCTCATGGGTATTCGTGTAAAAACAAACGTGGAATCGTTGATCGCACAAAAAAGGCTTTCCGATAGCCGACGCGAAGTCGCGTCGTCGATCGAGCGATTGGCCTCGGGTCAACGGATCAACAAATCAGCGGATGACGCTGCCGGGCTTGCCGTTTCGGAACGAATTCGCTCCCGCATTGCTAGTATGGATGTTGCCAAGCGCAACGCCAACGATGGTATCAGCTATATTCAAGTGGCTGAAGGCGGCTTGAATGAGATTACGAATGTGATGCTGCGGATGCGTCAGCTCGGTTCGCAGGCGGCTTCGGATACTATTGGTAACCGCGAAAGAGAATTCCTCGACTTGGAATTTCAGCAGCTGCGCGATGAAGTGGGCCGTATCGTGAAAACCACTGAATTCAATGGTCGCAATGTCTTGCAGGCTGATAGCAATAGCGCGATGCGCATCTTTGTGGGCTCATCTAACCGAGCCGATGTCAATGGC
>JBGSRE010000146.1:0-6601 GCA_041737755.1 Oligoflexus sp. | reverse complement strand
GGCGCGAAATTGAAAATTTCGCCCAGAGACTATCCTGAGCGAAGCGAAGGATCTCGTGTTATCAGATACTTAGCGCCGGGATCCTTCGTCGTTTCACTCCTCAGGATAGTCTCAGGCGCTTTAGGCGCCAGAGACTAGTTACATTGTAAGCAACTTGCTTGGCGAGCTGGAGCTGTGGGATGGGTCTATCATGGGGGAGATCCATGGATGCAATGGGCCAGAACGATTCCCCAGCGACTGTCACTCCAGAGCTTTTTTTCTGAAGTATAGATGATCGATCGCTGATCAGGCAGGAAGGCAACAGCTTCCTGCTGAGCCAGGGTCGGCAGACGAATCTTGCGCTCATAGGGCAACCAGCCCTCCCGCTCCGAATGCTCGGCATCCGCCTGGCCTGTACGCTCAAAAACACCCTGCCAGTTGATAAGAAGTAAACGCTTGCCATCCGCACTCCACGCCGCATCGGTAATCATATCGTAGAGGAAAAATCCAACCGGTTCAGCAACCTGACCTCCGGCATTTTTTTGCCAGGCTTTGGCAGGAATCCGAAACACCCGGCTGCGATTGGTCTCTTTGCTGAAGATAAACATGTCCCCGGTGAGGGGATGGACAGCCAAAGCCTCGGCATCCAATCGATCCTGCTTGGGATACTGAAACTCAAGCTCAGCCGAATGCAGCGCCGTGGTATAAAGTGATTTTTCATCAATCGCGTAGATTCGCTTCTTGCTGCGCCAGTGAAAATTGTCCCCGGTATCGGCTACATAAAGGCAAGAGCCACCCCAAGGACAGGGACCTTGACTTAAGGCTTCGGTATCGCTTGCACTGTCGGCATAACGGATCTGATGAAGTAACTTGCCCTTCATATCGCTGATGAAGATGATCGGATCATTGCCGGAGTCTGCGATATGATAGACGATATCACGATACATCTGTGAGCTGACCACGCCGCTCATCTCCACCATAGCCGAGACCGGTTTCACAGGTGGCCAGTCGGCTTTCCAACGATCACAAGCCCGCTCGTCTTCGGGCAGCGCATTCCATCGTTCTGGTTCTGGTACCTGCACGAAGGCATCTGCCCGACTATTGCATAGAATTTGCCATTGGCAGGCCAAGACGTAACCCAAGCTGGTCAAGACGAGGACCAGGATCGTCCCGAACAGCAGTCGGCTGCCTTTCATCGACAAGCCGAACTTTTCTCGCTGATTGTAACCCATCCAAAAACCCCGACTTCCATGCAAATCTTGACCATTGCTCCGTAGCAAGTTTACTCTGAATAAAAGAAAGTTTCGAGTCCTGGCCCATCGTTCCATGGAGAGCGAGTGAGTAAAATTGAAAAAACCTTCCGCAGTGGCGAGATCATTTTTCATGAAGGGGACCCTGGCGGCGATATCTATATTATCAAAACGGGAGAGGTCAAAGTCTTTCAACTGCGCGGCGGCAGCGAAATTCTCTTGGCCCAATTGGGCCAAGGCGAGCTGTTAGGCGCCATGACAGCCACCACCGGCACCCCCAGAACCGCTTCGGTCAAGGCTTTAACCGATACGGCCGTAACGATAATCAGTAGCAAAGATATGGAAAAGCTCCTGAAAGATATCCCACCCTGGGCCAAGATCCTTATCAAAGATCTGATCTTTCGGTTAAAATTCATGAATGAAATTTATATTCAATCGGTCAGCTCTGAAGTGAACAAAAGCCAGCAGGGATTGCTCCGTGCTGCCACTCGCCTCGCCAAAGGTATTCTGGCCAATGCTCAGGTTCACGAGCGAGAAATCGATGGCAAACTCGTCGTCGATCTGCATTCAAGCTTCTCACCGCTGCTGGATATTTTTTTGGCAGAAAAAGACGTCTTCTTGAAAATCTATAATCTCTTCCTTGAATTTCACCTCTTGGAATTTATGGAACTCAGGCAGGCTGGGAAATTTCTCAGCAAATCAGAACTGGCCGGGCTGCAGATCTTCCATGACTTAGCCTATCAGCATCTGGGATTTAACCAGACCAAAAGGGGACCTCCTGCTTTGGCTGTTGGAGAACGCAAAGCACTTTTGGAACTGGCTACTTGGGCCAAGACTCAGCCACTCGACAGAAGCGGGATGATCATCATGACTCTGGCGGAATGTGAAAATCGACTCGCCCAAAGTCTGAGTCGTCAGCATATCATTCATGTTCTCCAAAGAGCGACGGCCTGGAATCTCATCCAGCTCGATAAAGCCGACGTGCGAATCACTCTGAAACCAGATTATGTTCGCCAGATGATCGCCAGTATGAATCTCATTCATGCCTTGGAAAGCGAATCTTCGCCTTTGCATAAGAATATTCCAGCCTGAGTTTTCCGTTGCATTTTATTGGCTTTGATACGCTTGGCCGGTCGGGAACTTTCCTGGCGGTAAAATCGGTAAGGTCTTTGCATCTGGGGGCAACGGTGTTCCCCCAGATGGGATGGCACTGCCTCGGACTCAGCTCGGCTTTTTGATCTTTTAAAGCAATCGATCGAGGAACATCCAATCTTTGCAGTTGGCCATATTCGCCGCGACGCGACTGTCCTGAACCGGCTCTTGCTTGGGTTTCATAGCAAACACTTCCGGCTCATCCCCACGCAAACGCAAGCGCATCGGGCGGGGTAGAATCATAGTGACTCCGATGTTCACCAGCTCTTGCTGCAAAAGGTCGACGGTTTTACGCAATTCGATGCTTGGTCTTTTCAAGGGCGTACGGGCACCTTTCAACATGGACTATCCCTTTTTCTTAAGTCTCTCGTTTCCTGACGAATTAAGTATTAGCATACGTTTGTCCACTCCGGCCCACAAGAGCTGGTAAAGAACTTTCCTGAAAGATACAATTTTATCAGTAAAAATAGGGTTTTTTTGGTTTTTAACAAGGCCGATTGTTGGAACATCTGTGGCTTGATTTTGGGGAATCGCAAGGCGCCAACCGTCCTTTGTGAGTCAGATAGACGGTGAGAAACTATAATTGGGTTCAATCATGAACCTGTGCTCCTTAGTCTGCGGTTAGCTCCCGAACCAAGGAATTCCTCGCCTCCGGCAAGCCCAGGATCTTTAAGGGTTGCCGGAGGCGAGGAATTCCTTGGTTCGGGAGCTAACAAAGTCTATGGACAACAGAAAAATAGATTGGGTTGGGTTGGGTTGGAAGGGACTAGCTCATAAGCCGGTCGTCGCCACTTTATCCATCAGCTTATCGAAAGAATCGAAGTACAGGAGGTAGGTGCCTTTCGCTTTGATTTTTTTCCAAAGGATTTCCATTGGATTCAAATCCGGCGAGTTGAAGGTATCGAGTCTTTGTTAGCTCCCGAACCAAGGAAATCCTGGCCTCCGGCAACCCTTAAGGATCCTGGGCTTGCAGGAGGCCAGGATTTCCTTGATTCGGGAGCTGACCGCGGACTCAGGAGTACCGGTTCACAATTGAACCCAATTTTTCATTCGGGATGATCGCCAAGTTTGGCATCGTCAATTGCAAGCTGGCATTTCCAGCAGTCTTCCAGGTGATCATCCACCAGACCGCAGGCCTGCATAAACGCATAGCAGATGGTCGATCCCACGAATTTGAATCCCCGTTTCTTCAGATCCTTGCTCATAGCATCGGATTCTGCCGTGGTGGCAGGCATGCTTTTCATATTCTTTCGACGTGTGACCAAAGGCTGTCCGCCAACAAAGCGCCAGATATAGCTATCAAAGCTGCCAAATTCCTTTTGCACTTGCAGAAACGCTTGGGCATTGAGAATCGTCGACTGAATCTTCAATCGATTGCGAATAATACCTTCGTTTTCCATAAGCTTTTCAATCTTTGCGGCATTGAATCGGCTGACTTTAACCGGATCAAAGGCGGCAAAGGCCTTGCGATAATTTTCTCGCTTCCGCAGCACAGTGATCCACGATAGGCCGGCCTGTGCACCTTCCAGAATAAGGAATTCAAAGAGCTGCCGATCATCATGCACAGGCACCCCCCATTCCTCATCATGATAAGCCGTATACAAGGGATCGGTTCCTGCCCAGGCACAGCGTTGCCGAATGTCATTGTTCATTGAACTCTCAGCTCCAAAAACAAAAGGCGAGCCACCCAAAGAGCGCTCGCCTTGATTCAAGACATGATAAGTCAGTGGCTAGCGCGTTTGTTGTGCTTAACGTTCAGCTCATCGAGCAGCCGGTCTGCACCAGCAAACTCGTCCAAAACCCACAGCATGTAACGAACATCGACATGGATAGAACGAGTGAAAGCCGGATCGAAAGCCCAATCCGAGATCACGCCATCGATCGTACCATCAAACACTAGGCCGGTGAGTTCAGCCTTATCGTTCAGAGTCGCCGAACCGGAATTACCACCGGTGATGTCCAAATCAGCCAAGAAGTTGACTGGCACTGTTTTCAGCGAGTCGAGCTGATAGGAACCGTACTTTTTGTCTTTGATCAATTCCATTTGTTTGACGGGAACATCGAAGGGTTCTTTGCCGGTGTTCTTGGCGGCGATTTCTTCCAGCTTGGTAAACGATTTCAAGTCTGTACCCTGACGGTTCTTGTAACCCTGGACAGTGCCGTAGGTGATTCGCAAGGTGGAGTTGGCATCGGGATAAAGAACCTTGCCCTGCTTGGCTTTATAGGCAGCCAGATTCTGCATGTACTGGGAGCGGACTTCTTGGAATCGGCCGGCGCGGTCCTTGCCTTCGTTTTCCAGTTTAATGCTGTCGTCGTACATGGCAACAGCCATCTGCAGGAAGGGATCTTTCGAAGCTTCCAAAGTCTTACGGTCAGCGTTCATGAGTTCAAGTCGTTTGGTCTCGTCCATCAGGACCGAACCCTGATAGAGCGAAGCCAGTTTTTTACTCTGAGCGACTTGATCCAAACTCACGAGGGACTGGATGGATTTGGGCAAACGTTGCTTGTGCTCCGCACTGGCTTTTTTTGCATCGCCTAAACCAAGTTCCCAGAAAGCCTGATCCACTTTGGGGTCGAAGCGACGAGTCATCGCCACGAGGCCTTGCTTCATCATCGCCATATCGCGATCCTGATAGCCTGCTTCGCGGACACTGTCGGCCTTTTCTTTTTCGCGCGCGAGGCGATACAGACGAGACGCTGTGCGCAAGAGGTCGGATTCAGTAGCCTTGCGCAGAATCAGAGTGTATCGATCCGCTTCCTGATCTTTTTTCAGCAGCGTATTCAGTGCTTCGTAGTTCGCCAATGCGGCTTTATTTTTATCCGTATTAAAGGCATTGTAGAAGGCTTCTTCTTCGGCTTTTTTCTGCTTCAGAAGGCCCATGGCTTCGTAGCCCTGCTGCTTGCCTTCGATATTTTTGCTGGTGTTATTCAAGCCCGCCAGCTGCGCTGCATACTTGATACCGATTTCGGCATCCTTGGCTTTAAAGCTTTCGATCAAAGCGATTCGGCGATCCAAATAGTCTTTCATCTCGGGACTGGAGACTTCAAAGTTGAAAGCGACTTCACTCGCCAAACGATGCCGATTGGTGCGGCCCGGATAGCCGGCAACCATTACAAACGAGCCTTCTTCTACGCCTTTGCTATCGACCTTCAGGAAACCTTTGGGTTGATAGGGAACGTTGTCCGCGCTGAATTCAGCGGGGAAACCTTTTTTATCAACATAGGCGCGATAGAAGGCGAAGTCACCGGTGTGTCGAGGCCACATCCAGTTATCAACATCACCACCGAATTTGCCGATCGCCGAAGGCGGAGCCTGGACGATGCGCACATCCTTGATTTCCATCTGCTTGGTGAGACGGAAGCTGCTTTCGCCCAAAAAGGAATCGATGCGGCAGCGATAGCCTGCGGTTTTTTCACAGGCGCTAATCATGTCTTTGCGACGCTTCTCGATCGTCTCGAAGCGCTTTAATCCAGCCGTTTTGCCCAGGTCCTTCAGAAGGTCCTTGGTCACGTCCTGAATGCTCTCTGTCACAAAGACTCGCGAACCGGGAGCGGCAGGAAGTTCGTCCGCTAAAGTTTTGGCATAGAAGCCATCAGCCAAGAGGTTACGTTCTGCCGTCGAATTGTACTGGATCGAACCGTAGGCGCAGTGATGATTGGTCACGACTAGGCCCAAATTCGAAACGAAGGAAGCGCTGCACCCACCCAAGCTGACGATGGCATTCATGGGAAATGCAGTCAAATCGTTGAGGTTTTCAGGTTTGATAGTCAGACCTTTGAGCTTCAAATCTTGCTCGATAAGCGGCAGCTGCTCCGGCTGCCACATCCCTTCCACAGCATAAACGGCGGACGCCGATAGGCCGGAGAGGACTAACGCGATGCAGGGTATTCCTAGATATTTCACGAACGACTCCTATTTCGTGAGAACTGAATTTGGGCCTAAACTAGCAAGGACCTGCCGTTTAGGAAACGAAATATAAAGGGGAGACGAAAGATTTTGGGGAACCGAGACCTTGCTCCGCTTGCGATAGACGGCCGCTCTTGGGCTGTTTTTCTTGATCTTGCCAGATGAAATGGCATGGGATCCTCGCCACGATAGATAGCTCGACTGAAAAATTGGGTTTAATCGTGAACCGGTACTCTTTAGTCCTCGGTAAGCTCCCGAACGAGAGAAAACCTCGCCTCCGGCAAGCCCAGGATCTTTAAGGGTTGCCGGAGGC